>CAZJCO010000014.1:0-18751 GCA_964544375.1 uncultured Myxococcales bacterium | reverse complement strand
TTTGTGTATCGCGCCGCCCCCCCCCCAAAAACCACCCGGCGCCGCGGCGCCCCGGGGCGCCGGCGTGCGTGCAAGACAGCCGTGCGCCGCAGCCGCGACCTGCGCGTCGCTTGGACCGCCGCCCTCGGCATCGGACGTAGTCTCGAGCAGTCCGTCGCCGGCCAAGCGCCGGCCGAGTGCCGGACCGGCTTCGCTTCGCCAGATTTGATGCAAGGTCGGCAGGTCGTGGGTAGTCGCGGCGGCCATCGCGTGGGGACTATAGTCGGCAGCGCGCCGAAAACGACCACGCCGATCGCGTTCGAAAAGCAGCACTTGCGTGCGCAAGACACCTGCCTCGGTAAGACGCTCTCGCAGGCCCCGAGGAACGGTGCCAAGATCTTCGGCAACCATGATCGCGCGGCTACGAACGCTTTCGATCGCAAGGATCGCCAGTAAGAGTTCGCGCGGATAGCGCACGTAGACGCCGCGCGCTGCCGGGAACCCAGGAGGAATCCAATAGAGCCGCTCGAGCGACATCGCATGGTCGATGCGCAGGCCGCGCACGTGACGCAGAGACTGCCGCAAGAGCGCTCGCCAGAATCGCCAACCGCCGCGTTCGATCGCCAATGGCAACAACGGCGATAGGCGCCAATCTTGGCCGTCTTCGCAAAACGGGTCGGGCGGCGCACCGATGCTCGCGCCGGCCGCGAACAAGTCCGGCCACGACCAGGGATCGGCTCCGCCGGGCGCGCTTGCGACCGCCAAGTCCCCGAAAATACCCGGACGCGACCCGTCCGTGGCTGCGCCGGCTGCGGCGATTTCGAGTTGCCGGTCGAGTTCGAACTGAACGAAGCGATAATAGTCGATCTCGTCGGCATGGGTTTCGGCAAAACGGACGACCGCCGGCGCATCGGCGCGCCGCAGCTCGAGCGGCCAGTTGCGGGCATCGCGCGCCGCCCCGCGACCGTCTGCCTCCAAGCGATCGCCGAGCGCCATGAACGTCGCAAAGCGCTCGAGCGCGGTCCCGCTTTCTTCTAGGTAGGCGCGGTAGGCAGCGCTCTCGTCGCGGCGAAAGTCTTGGTGGAGCAGTTCGAGCACGGGCCGCAGCAAGCGATCTACTCGTTCGTATTCGATTCGCTCGCTCGACCGCAATCGATCGATTATCGCACGCGTTTCGGACTCAGCCACGGCGCGCCGTGCACGCTCGCTGCCGATCGCTTGGGCAGCAACAACCGGATCGAGGTAGAGCGCGTTGCGAAACAATCGACTAACAGGATAGTAAGGACAGACGCCGTCGCCTCGGTTGCCAATAGCGTGCAACGGATTGATCGCGACGAAACAGGCGCCGACCTCTCCGGCCCAGTCCAAAAGCGCGCCGAGATCGCTCGCGTTGCCAATGCCCCAGTTGCGCGCGCTGCGAATCGTATAAAGGTTCGCAGCAATGCCGAACCCCGGCTGCTCGCCGAAGACTTCTTCCACCGCCGCGCAACGCGCCGGACGGACGATCAAATCCTGCTCGACATCCAACGGCGCGCCGCCGGCCGGATGCAGCCGCCAGCACACACGATGATAGCCGAACGGCAGGCCGGCCGTGGCCGTGAGCCGAATACGCGCACGCCCGGAAGCAACGCGTCGCACCCCCGCGCGCCAGCCCGAACCGAGGCTGCCGCTTTCTTCCAGGCAACCACCGTTTTCCCGCTGAATCTGCGCGGTCCAATCCATCCTTCCCGGCCGCCGGCCGCATCCACGCAGCAAGAGCTGCGCGGCTTCGCCTTCACGGCAGACGAGCAATGGATCGATCACGCGGGCCTCGCCTTCGCAGGACAAGCGCCCGAGCGCCGCGGACGCGGACGCTTCGCTCGAGGCATCGATCCCCATCGCGGTGAGCACCGCCTCCAGGGCGTCGGCATCAGCGCGTTGTCGCCGGCCGCGGCTGTCGCGGTATTCGTCGAAGACGCCGCAAGCCTTTGCGAGACGAGCAAGCAGGGGGCGTCGCCGTCTCACCTTAGTCGACCGGCTCGAGCACGAGCGCGCCCAGTGGCGGCAAGCGCAACACAATCGACCGCGGCTGCCCGTGGCACGACGCGAGCTCGGTCGCAACACGCTCGACAGGCGGGCAATCGCTGCCGCCGTAGCGCTTCTCGTCGCTCGAAAGCAAACAACGGTAAGCCTTCGCCTCGGGAACGCCGAGTTGGTAGTGTTCGCGCGGTACCGGTGTCAGGTTGAGCACCACGACCAAACGCTCGTTGCCGTCGCAGCGCAGGTAAGCAAGAACGCAATTGTCGCGATCGCTCAAATCGATCCAAGAAAATCCCGCCGGGTTCGGGTCGCCGCGCCACAGGCAAGGACGCCGGCGGTAGATCTCGCCGAGATCGGCCAAATAAGCGGCCAACCCCTGTCGCCAAAGGTCCTCGGCGAGACACCACTCGAGCCCCTCGTCGGGTGACCATTCCCGATAGGGTGCAAGCTCGGTACCCATGAACAGCAGTTGTTTGCCGGGTCGCGTGTACTGGTAGGTGAGCAATAGACGCAGGTTGGCGAACTTCTGCCAGAGGTCGCCGGGCATTTTTTCGAGCAATGCGCGCTTTCCGTGCACGACTTCGTCGTGCGACAGCGGCATCAAGAAGCGCTCGTTGTGTTCGTAGAGCATGGCAAAGGTTAGTTTGTCGAGATGGTAGCCACGATGAACCGGATCCTGCGCAAAAAAGTCCAGCGTGTCGTGCATCCAGCCCATGTTCCATTTGAATGTGAAGCCCAGACCGCCTTCGGCGACCGATTGCGTCACGCCGGGCCAGGCCGTCGACTCCTCAGCGACGGTAAAGCAACCCGGATGTTCGGTATGCACGGCGTTGTTCAACTCTTGAATCATACTGACGGCTTCGAGGTTCTCACGACCGCCAAATCGATTCGGAATCCACTCGCCGTCTTTGCGCGAGTAGTCGCGATAGAGCATGGAGGCCACGGCGTCGACGCGCAGTCCGTCGATGTGATACTCGTCGAGCCAGAACAAGGCGTTTGCGATGAGAAAGTTGCGTACCTCTCGGCGGCCGTAGTTGAAGACGAGCGTTCCCCAATCTGGATGCTCGCCGATGCGAGGATCCTCGTATTCGTAGAGCGGCGAGCCGTCGAATCGCGCCAACGCGAAGTCGTCTTTCGGAAAGTGCGCCGGCACCCAGTCGAGAATGACGCCCACTCCCCGGTCATGGCAGCAATCGACGAAGTAGCGGAAATCGTCCGGCTCGCCGAGCCGCGCCGTTGGAGCGTAGTAGGAGGTCGTCTGGTAACCCCAAGAGCCACCGAAGGGATGCTCGGCAATCGGTAGCAGTTCGAGATGGGTAAAACCGAATCGCAGCACGTGCTCGAGCAGCGGCTCGGCCAACTCGCGATAACCAAGCGGCTTGGCATCCGGCCCCGACCCGAGCCGCCAGGAAGGCAGATGCACTTCGTAAATCGCCATGGGCTCGCGCGTCGCGTCGCGCCGCGTGCGATCACGCATCCACCGCTCGTCGCTCCAGCGGTAGGCGGAACGATAGACGCGCGAAGCGGTTGCCGGCGGACACTCGGCGGACGTTGCCAGCGGATCGGCCTTTTGCACGCGCCTGCCGCCGGCTTCGAGAATTTCGTATTTGTAAAGCGCACCGGGAGCGACGCCGGGAACAAACAACTCGAACACTCCCGAGCCGCCGAGCGAACGCATCGGCAGCGCGCGTCCATCCCAATAACAAAAGTCGCCGACCACACTGACCGCGCGCGCAGCCGGTGCCCAAACGGCAAACGCGACTCCCTCGACACCGTCGATGATCCGCGCGTGCGCACCCAAGACGTTCCAAAGGCGGTAGTGGCGTCCTTCACCGATCAGGTGCTGGTCAAGCTCGCCGAGCGTCGGCAGAAACGCATAAGGGTCATTCGATTCTTGAAACTGGCCGTCGCGGAACTCGTGCAGCAAACGGTAGCGAATCGGCGGCTGGCGCTCCGGAAGGAACAAGGAAAAGAGTCCGCGCTCGTCGACCGACCGCATACGCAATTGCAGCCCGTCGGCCAGCAAGCAATGTATCGCACGCGCTTCGGGATGGTACACTCGAAGCACGGTTCCGCGACGCTCTCCCGCCGTCACGGGATGTGCGCCGAGTAATCGGTGGGGTTCGCGATGCCGGCCCGATAGCAACGCCTCGCATTCCTCGGCCGGCGGCAACGGCCCGCAGAGAGATTCTGTCTGTCGCTGCGCCGTCATGACTCGTCGCGCAAATAGAGGAGCACAGACACACCGTGTTCGGGAACGCGGAGCGCACCGTCGTCGATCGCCTCGCCGCGCCGCTCAACCGAACACAAAACCTCCTGCCAGCGGCCCAGGCGCGAGAGCGCCGGCAGAACGAAGTGCGTGGGACTAGCTCCGGCGTTCAACACGGCCAGCAGCGCGCAGGCCGCACCGCATTCTTCGTCCTGCAACGACTCGCATTGCACGAGCATACCAACAACGTGGGCCGCCGTATGCGACCACTGGGCCTCCGTCATTTCGTGGCCTTCGGGGTGAAGCCATACGAGATCGGTGGCTGCACGCGACTCGGCGTGCTTTCCGCGAAAGAATCGTTCGCGCACCAGCCAGGGAACGCGGCGGCGCAGTGCGAACGCTTCGCGCGCAAAATCCAGTAAACGCTGGCGGTCGCGGTCGAGCCGCCAATCGAGCCAGCCGATCTCGTTGTCCTGACAATACGCGTTGTTGTTGCCGAACTGCGAGTTGCCGATCTCGTCGCCATGGCGAATCATCGGCACGCCCTGCGACAACGCCAGGGTCGCCAGAAAATTACGCATCAGACGAAAGCGCAGGCGCCGAATGCGCGGGTTGTCGGTCGGCCCCTCGACGCCCCAGTTGCAACTCGCGTTATCGTCTGCCCCGTCACGCTCCGCTTCACCGTTCGCCTCGTTATGCTTGCGCTCGTAGCTCGTCAAGTCGAGCAGGGTAAAACCATCATGGCTGGCAATATAATTGATACTAGCCAGTGGGTTCTCACCGAAATACTCGAACAGATCGCTACTGCCGGCCAACCGTGTCGCCATTTCGCCGAGCACGCCGTTGTCGCACCGCCAGAAACGGCGCACGCTCTGACGATAACGGTCGTTCCATTCGCGCCACGGCTCGCCAAAGCGACCCAGAGCGTAACCGTACGGTCCCAAGTCCCAGGGCTCGGCGACCAACTTGACCGACGACAGCAGCGGGTCGGCGCCGATCTCGTCGAGCAACGGCCCAGGAAGATCCACGCCGTGCTCGGTGCGTGCCAGTGCCAACGCCAGGTCGAAGCGGAAGCCATCGACGTGCATTTCGCGCACCCAGTAACGAAGAACATCCAACAGATAGGCGCGAACCGCCGGACTCTCGATGTTCAACGCGTTACCGCAGCCGGAGAAGTCGACGTAGCGACGCGGATCGTTCGGATCGAGGCGGTAGTAGCCGGCGTTGTCCACCCCGCGCAGGCACAACCAAGGTCCGCCAGAGCCGCCTTCGCCGGTGTGATTGAGAACCACGTCGAGTAGGACCTCGATGCCGGCCGCGTGCAACCGACATACCATCTCCTTGAATTCGGTTACCTGCTGGCCACGGGCGCCGCTGGCAAGCCGCTCGTCGGGTGCAAACAGCGCAATCGGACTGTAGCCCCAATAGTTCGTAAGACCGCGCGCGCACAATGACTGGTCGTGGAAGGTCTGATGCACCGGCATCAGTTCAACCGTGGTCACCCCCAAGGCGCGCAGGTGCTCGATCACCGGCTCGCTGGCCAATCCGAGGTAACGCCCGCGCTCGGCGGGGTCGACGTCGGGATGGGATACGGTCATCCCCTTGACGTGGCATTCGTAAATCATGGTATCGCGCCAGGGTACGGCCGGACGTCGATCGCCCCGCCAGTCGAACTCTTCGTCGATCAACAAACAACGCGGCATCGCCCCGCGGCTGTCGCGGGTGTCCGGACGCGGATCATCTCGCGGCCCGGTTTCGCCTCTCAATGAGTCGCTCCAGCGCAGCGGCCCGCTAATCGCACGCGCGTACGGGTCCAGCAGCAGCTTGGCGGGATTAAAGCGGTGTCCGCGCGCCGGATCCCACGGTCCGAAGACGCGGTATCCGTAGGCCACGCCTGCCGGCGCGTCTTCGACCAGCGTTTGCCAGGTACCATCGCCGACGGGCTCTAATGGAATGCGTTCGCGCTCCTTTTCGAGGTCATCCGCGTCGAACAAGCAGAGTTCGACGGCGCTCGCATGCGCCGACCAGAGCCGAAAAACGACGCCACCGCCCTCCTTGGAGGGGCCCAGTGCTGCGGAAGAATGGTGTGAATTGCCCATTGGAACCTTGCTTATGCTACGCCGTTCTTGCTTTACTAGGGCATGCTCGATCTTCGCACGCGGCTCACCGAACTGACGAGAAACCTCTGGTGGAGTTGGACGCCGGACACGCGATCCCTCCTGCGCGCCATCGACTTGGATCTGTGGCTGCGCGTCGATCGCAACCCCGTGGCCTTCATGCACGAGGTAAGCGACGATCGGCTCGCCGCCGCCGAACGCGATCCTCGAACGATGGCGCAGGTCACCCGCCTCGAAAAGAGTCTACGAGACTACTTGGAGAGCGACAACCATTGGGGGCACTTTAACGCGCCGGGCCTGCGCGCTTGGCCGGTCACGTACTTCAGCCCCGAGTTCTGTTTGGACGAATCCTTGCCGATCTACTCGGGAGGCCTCGGGGTGCTCGCCGGCGACCATCTCAAGAGTTGTTCGGACCTCGGTATTCCGACCTTTGGCGTGAGTCTGCTCTACCGCCAAGGCTACTTCCGCCAACGTGTCGGCAGCGGCGGCCGCCAGCAGGAGAGCTACCTCGATGCCAACACCGATATGCTTCCGATCGAACGTGCGGTCGGACGCGACGGCGAACCGATTGTCCTCGAGATTCCGCTCGGATCGGGCAAGGCCGTACTCGATGTCTGGCAGGTCCGCGTCGGACGCTGTTTTCTGCTTCTGCTCGACGTGCGCGACTGTACGCTCGACGCGTTCAAGCATCCGCTGCGGCTCTACGGCGGCGGCACCGACGACCGCATCTTTCAAGAAGTGCTTCTCGGCTGCGGTGGCTTCCGCGCACTGCGGGCGATGGGAGTGCGCCCCGGCGTAATCCATCTGAACGAGGGCCACTCGGCCTTCGCCGCACTCGAGGCCACCGCCGAACTGATGGAAACCACCGGCGTGTCGTTCCGCCAAGCGGCGGCCGCCGTGTCGGAGTTCGTCGTGTTCACGACCCACACTCCGGTAGAGGCCGGACACGACTACTTCCATCCCAAGCAGATCGCCTACTTCCTCGAACCCTTGCAGCGCCGCCTGGGGCTGACGACGACCGAGTTGCTCGCACTCGGACGGACCGATCCCCAAAACGAAGAGGAACAGTTCTGCATGACCGTCCTGGCGATCAAGACATCGCGCCGGACCAACGCCGTCAGCTCGCTGCACGGCGCGGTGTCACGAAACATGTGGCGCGGGCTGTGGCCGGCCCGGCGCACGGCGACCGTACCGATTGGGCACATCACCAACGGAGTTCACGTCGGCACCTGGCTGGCGGGCGAACTGGCGCAGTTTTATGAAGACTTCCTCGGCACCGACTGGCAACAACGCATGTGCGATCCCAAGCTGTGGCGACGCATCCACGAAATCAACTCCGGCGATCTCCATCGCATCAAGGTCGCGCTCAAAGCTCGACTGCTCGATTTCGTTGCCGAGCAGTATCGCATGCGCGAAGAACGCGAAGGCGACAAGGACCCGCTCCCCGAACCTCGGCTCGACGTTCTGACGATCGGCGTCGCACGCCGCTTTGCAACCTACAAGCGGCCCCTGCTGATCTTCCAAGACATGGATCGTGCCAAGCGCCTGCTGACAAATCCCGAGCAGCCGATCCAGGTAATCTTCGCCGGCAAGGCCCACCCCGCCGACGAACCGAGCAAGGCCATGCTCGAGCGGCTGACGGAGATCTCGAAGGACCCGGATCTGCGCGGCCACGTTTACTTCCTGGAAAACTACAACAAGAGCATCTCGCGGCTGCTACTCGAAGGTTGCGACGTGTGGCTGAACGTTCCCCGCCGCCCGCTCGAGGCCTGCGGCACCAGCGGCATGAAGGCGGTCTTCAACGCTACGTTGAACTGTTCGGTGCTCGACGGCTGGTGGGACGAGGCTTGGGACACGGAAAACGGCTTCGCCATCGGCGACGGCCGGACCCAGGCCGATCCGGCCGAGCAAGACCGGCTCGACGCCGGCAGCCTCTACCAAGTACTCGAGCAGCAGGTGGCGCCGACATTCTACCAGCGCAACGGCGACGGTTTCTCCGAAGCCTGGCTGAGCAGAGTAAAAGCCGCAATCGCCGCTCTCGGATGGCGCTACAACTCCGACCGTATGGTCAAGGACTATGTGCGCGCGATGTACCTGCCGGCCTCGATGACCGAAACCAGCGACATCCGCGACTGAGATCTGCTTTTGGCGGATGAGGCCTCGCCAGAAGACGGGATTCGTGCCACGATCGGCTCCGCTGCCCTTTGACGGCGAGCCGGAGTGTGCACGATGGATCCACGAGTTCACTCGATCGAATTTTCTAGTGGCCAAATCGCCTGCCGCGGTCTGCATTTCGAGCCACAAGGCGACGCGCTTGCTTCCGCGGCAGGGGCTCCCTGCGTCGTCATTGCGCACGGTTTCGGCGGCACGGTCGACGCCGGCCTCGAACAGTACGCGCGTGAGTTCAGCGCGTTCGGCATGCACGCGCTGGCCTTCGACTATCGCTATTTCGGCAAGAGCGACGGCGAGCCGCGCCAGCTTTTATCGATCGCGCGCCAACACCAGGACTGGCTGGAGGCGATCGCTTTCGCACGCGGCTTGAGCGGCGTCGATCCCGAACGCATCGCCCTGTTTGGCACTTCTTTCTCCGGCGGGCACGTCGTCGAGGTCGCCGTGCGCGACGGCCGGGTGGCGGCCGTAATCTCGCAGTGCCCCATGATGGACGGCTTGGCCGCCATGCGAAACATCGTCGGCTACGCCGCGATCGGACAGTTACTACGCCTGACCTGGGCCGGCCTGCGCGACCTAGCGCAGAGCGCCGTCGGAGCCGAACCGCTGCGAGTACCGATCGTCGGCCCACCGGGAAGCCTGGCGGCGATGACGACGCCCGACGCCGAACCGGGTTTTCTTGCGATTGCACCACCCGACTTTCGAAACGAAGTCTGCGCGCGTATCTGTCTCAACGTCGCCTCCTACCGGCCCGGCCTGAAAACCGATCGTCTGAGTTGTCCGATCTTGGTCTGCGCGTGCGACAAAGACAGCGTCGCGCCCATCGAGGCGGCCGCCGCCGCGGTTTGCCGCGCCGGTGCGCGCGGCGAACTGCGACGCTATCCGATCGGTCACTTCGACATCTACACCGGCGAGCACTTCACGCAGGCGGTGGCCGATCAAGTCGAGTTTTTGCAGCGAGTCCTCGCTCCGCAACCGAGCTGAGCGATCGCGCCGCGCGATTGCCGTCGCACGCGTTTGCCCTTAGGCTCTCGGCCGTGAGCGGTGCCGTAAGAAAACGAGATCGCCAACGGCCACGGCTGGCCTTCGGCGAACGCCCGAGCTTCCTGATCACCATCGACACCGAGGGCGATGACATGTGGGCGCGGTCGCCGGAGATCAGCACGCACAACGCCGAATTTCTTCCTCGCTTTCAGACGCTGTGCGAATCTTTCGGTTTCAAACCCACCTATCTCACGAACTACGAAATGGCCGAATCCCAGGCGTTCCAGGCTTTCGGACGCGACATTCTCAAACGCGGAACCGGCGAGATCGGCATGCACCTGCACGCCTGGAACAACCCCCCGGTCCAAGCCCTCACCGACGACGACCTGCTCCACCATCCGTACCTGATCGAGTACCCCGAAGAGCTGATGCACGAGAAGATCGCCTTCATGACGAAACTTCTCGAAGAACGCTTCGAAACACCGATCGTCAGTCACCGCGCCGGACGCTGGAGCTTCAACGCAGCCTACGCGCGAATGCTCGTCGAACACGGCTACCGCGTGGATTGCTCGGTAACGCCGAACATCTCCTGGAAGAAGAAGCTCGGCGATCCCAAGCAGAGCGGCGGTACCGATTTCTCCAGCTTCCCCCACGAAGCCTACTATCTCGATCTCGACGATATCCGACGTCCCGGCGACTCGCCGCTTCTCGAGTTACCGATGACGATCCTGCGCGAAGAGCGCCGCTGGGCCGTCCTCTGTCACCGCGCACTCGGCCGCGTTCCCTACGCCGGCGGTACCCTCCGGCGCCTGCTACCCCCAATCACTTGGATGCGTCCGCGCGGCAACAACCTGCGTCCGCTGCTCCGCGCCGTGCGTCGCGCCGCCCACGAAAACCGAGACCATCTGGAATTCATGCTACACTCGTCGGAGTTGATGCCGGGAGGCAGCCCCACGTTTCCGACCGAGCAACACATCGAGGCCCTCTACCGCGACCTGAACGTCCTGTTTCGAGCAGTGACGGAGTACTTTCGCGGCGCAACGTTGCGCGAACACTACCAACGACTCGTGGCAAATGACGGCAGACGCTGACCGTCAACCCAAGCCCACCGAAAAGAGCGGCAAGGTACTCGTCCTCGGCGACGACGACCGCGCGTTCCTGGCGGTGGTCCGCTCCCTCGGCCGCGCCGGCCTGCGGGTACACGTCGCGTGGGCTGCACCGAATGCGGTTGCGCTCAAGTCGAAGTACATCGCGCAAGTACATGCCTTGCCGCGCTACGCCGCCGACGATCTAGCCTGGAAGCAGGCACTCGAGGAATTGCTGCGGCGCGAGACTTTCGACTTGGTCGTACCGTGCAACGACCGCACTCTGTTACCGCTGCACGTCGAGCGCGAAAGTCTCTCCGCGCTGGCGCGGCTGGCAATCCCGAACGAAGCAGCCTTCGACGTCGCCTTCGACAAAGGAAAGGCCAACGAGCTGGCCGGTCGCCTCGGCCTTCCCCTAGCGCGCGAACGCGTCGTCGCGAGCGTCGCCGAATGCGATCGCCTGATCGAAGATTTTGGCCTGCCGCTGGTCGTCAAACCGCAATCGTCGTTTACGATGGACGATTTGCGGCGCCGGCATCGGGTACGAAAGGTCTACGATCGCGCCTCGCTCGAGCGCGCGCTCGGCGAGCTTCTGCCCCACGGCGAAGTCCGCGTGCAAGAAAACTTCGTCGGCGCGGGAGCCGGCGTCGAGCTGCTCGCCGACGGCGGCGAGGTACTACTCGCCTTCCAGCACCTGCGCCTGCACGAACCGCTCACCGGCGGCGGCAGCAGTTACCGCAAGAGCGTACCGCTTGCGCCCGGCCTGCTCGACGCCGCCCGGCGTTTGATGGACGCGCTTAGCTACACTGGTGTCGCGATGGTCGAGTTCAAGGTGGAGCAGGCTAGCGGCCGTTGGATCTTTATCGAAATCAACGGCCGATTCTGGGGCTCCCTGCCGCTGGCACTGGCCGCCGGCGCCGACTTCCCCTACGCGCTTTACCAAATGCTGGTCGAAGGCCGTCGCTCTTTCGACGCAACCTATCGCAGCGGAATCTTCTGCCGCAACCTGATGCGCGACCTCACCTGGCTGCGTCATAACCTGCGCGCCGACCGCAGCGATCCGACGCTACAAAGCGTCCCGCTTCCAAGAGTCGCCGCGGAACTCGGAAACCTTGTCACGCTGCGTGAGCGCTTCGATACCCTGGTCGCCGACGATCCGCGTCCCGGGGTCACCGAAATCGGGCAGCTGCTGCGCAGGATTCCAGCGCAGGCCGCGCGCCGCGGCCGCACTCGGCTGCTCGCCGCCGGCCCGCTGCGCGAGCGTGCCCGACGCCGCGCGCGCCAAGCGCTGCAAGATGCCGACCAGGTCCTGTTCGTCTGCAAGGGGAATATTTGCCGCAGCCCGTTCGCCGAGGCCTGGGCGCGGCGCGCTTCAGGAGAAAAGAAGGCCTTTGCCTCGGCCGGCTACTTTCCCCGCGAGGGCCGTCGGTGCCCGCCGCAGGCGCTCGAGGCAGCCGCTGAAGTCGGCATCGACCTCAGCGGCCACCGTTCACGCGTCCTCGACCCCGCGATGCTCGAGCGGGCCGACGCCGTCTTTGTCTTCGACGACGACAACTTCGATACGCTACGCCGCCGATTTCCGCAGGCGCGCAACAAGCTGCATCGCCTGCCGCTGCTCGCCGGCGACGGATCGGTCAGCATCGCGGATCCTTACGGCAAGAGCATCGAGCAGTTTCGTAAGGCGTACCGGGAAATCCGCCGAGCGTTCGAAAGCGGATACGGCGAATAGTGAATCAGAACCAAGACGACATCGTCGCGGCGAACGATCGAAACAGTGTATCGATCCCGCCCAAGAGTCCCTGCACCGCCGCCAAGGTACCGACCAAAACCAGCGCCAGCAGGAAGGCATACTCCGGCGTCGAGGCGCCGCGAGACCGACGAGGCGTCATCTTTTATACTTAGCATGCCAGCGGCTGGGACGCTACGAGGAGTCAGAAGAAAGCTTCGCGTTGCCGACATCGGCCGGCGGCATTTTCATCGCCGGCGATCTGCACCAGAAGACCACGGACGTGTCGTGCGACAAGCAGTGCCGCCGAGCGCTCCCGCCGATCACACGCTGCCAATCAAACGAGTTCCCAACAAGACTCCGGTATGATAGGAACGCAGGCGACGGTTGCCGCATCGTCGGCAAGGAGCCATGGCGCAAGCACTCAGCAGACGGCAGTTCCTGCGCGCAAGCGGTGCGACTGTCGGTCTCGCTCTTCTTCGCTTGCAAGCAGGCCATGTGTCCTACGCCGGTCGATCCCGCGGCGCCGGCAAGAGCATCCGTCGCGCCAAGGCCTACCGCGGATTCGAAGACGTCTACCGAGAACAATGGAGTTGGGACCGCGTCGTGCGCGCCAGCCACTATTCGAACTGCGGTTACCAGCGCTGCGCCTGGAACGTTTACGTCAAAGACGGCATCGTTTGGCGCGAAGAACAACTCGCCCGCTACGAGCAGACCAATCCGAACCTGGTCGATTTCAATCCGCGCGGCTGTCAAAAAGGCGCCTGTTACAGCGAGCGCATGTACGATCCGTCGCGCTTGACCTCACCGCTAAAGCGCGTCGGCAAACGAGGCGGCGGCCGCTGGAAACGCGTGAGCTGGGATCGCGCCCTCGCCGACATCGCCGACAAGATGATCGATGCGATCGTCTCCGAACGCCACGGCCCCGGTTCGGTCTACTGGGACCTCGGCTCGGCCTCGGCCAACGGCTGTCACGCGGTGGGACTGACGCGCAGCGCCTACCTGCTCGACACGCCGATTCTCGAAAACACAACGGAGATGGGCGATCACGCACCCGGCGTGACGACGACCGCCGGCAAGGTCATCTTCACCAGCTCGATGGACGATCTCCTGCGCAGCGACCTGATCGTCATCTGGGGCGGCAACCCCAACTACACCCACATTCCGCAGGCCCACTTCATCTACGAGGCCCGCTACGACGGCGCCTACGTGGTGACGATTGCGCCGGATTACAGCCCCTCGGCGATCCACGCCGACGAGTGGCTGCCGGTGAACATCGGGGCCGACGCTGCCCTGGCGCTATCGATGGCGCGGGTGATCGTGGACGAACGGCTCTACGACACCGACTTTCTCGTCGAGCAGACCGACATGCCGCTGCTCGTGCGCTCGAGCGACGGCCGCTTCCTGCGGCAGAGCGACGTCGAGCGCGACGGTGCCGACGACGTCTTCTACGTATGGGACTCGGCAAGCGGTCGCACGGCCGAGGCGCCCAAGCGGCGGCTGGCGCTCGGCAGGATCCGGCCGGCGCTCGAAGGCAACTTCGAGCTCGAGGGAAAAGACGGTCCGATCCCCGTCACGACGGTGTTCGAACGGCTGAAGAAGCAGCTCGCCGACTACGCGCCCGAGCAGACCGCCGAGACTAGCGGAATCCATCCGTCGGTCGTGCGTCGGCTCGCCCGCCGGATCGCCCGCGCCCGGGCCTGCTCGAGCATCAGCCAGACGAACTTTTCGAAATACTACCACGGCATGGAAATGGAGCGCAGCGTGATGCTCGTGTTCGCGCTGGCCGGCCATTTCGGCAAGCCCGGCGCGGGCTATTCGGCGGTTCCCATGCTCTCGATTTCGGGCGCCGAGCCGATCACGGTGGCAAACGGACACTACGCGCCCAAAATCGGCGTTGCCCTGACCACCGCCAAAAGCCTGCCGGATATGGTGCGGCTGGGGCTGGCCGGCTACTCGCGTGAGATGATCGTCTACCACTTCGCGCGCGAGGACTACGCGCGCGGCAACATCGTTTCGACGCCGCTGCTCTACTACGCCCATTGCGGCCTCGATGAGCGTTACGGTAGCGCCAAGCGATGGGATCCGAGCCTGCCGCGCGAGTTCGACGACTACCTGCGCGAGGCGGTCGAGAAGAAGTGGCAGTTCGTGCCGGAGAAACCACCGCACATCCTGTTCGCCGCCGGCGGCAACATGTTCCGCCGCGCGCGCAGCTACGACCGCCTGCTCGATCGGATGTTACCCGAGCTCGATCTGCTGGTCACCGTCGATTGGCGCATGAGCAACACGGCGCGCTACAGCGACTACGTACTGCCGGCAGCCGGTTACTACGAAAAAGACGATATCGCCTGGTCCTCGGCGCTGGCGCCGTTCACACACGCGACCGTCAAGGCCGTCGATCCGGTCGGCGAGTCCAAGAGCGACTGGGCCTTCCACTGCCTCCTGTTGAAGAAAATCCAGCAGCGCGCGATCGAGCGCGGCCTTGGTCCCTACCGCGACCGTCACGGCGAGACGCGTCGCCTCGATACCTGCTACGACGACTTCACCTTCCAAGGGCGCTTTACCGAAGACAACCCCGAAGACATGCTGCAAGAGCTGCTCGAAGTCTCGACCAATGTCGGCGGCATCGGATGGAAGGAGCTGCGCGACAAGGGCTTTCGACGCTTCACCGGCGTCGGTATGGGCGTGGTCCACATCGGCAACGCCTCGGACATCGCGCCGCACAAGCCGATCGTCGCCAACAGTTGGTACGTTCAGAAGAAGATGCCCTGGCCGACGCTCACGCGACGCCTGCAGTTCTATATCGACCATCCATTTTACGAAGAGCTCGGCGAGGTGCTGCCGGTACACAAAGACAACCCGCCGATCGGCGGCGACTACCCACTACAGATGACCAGCGGTCACAACCGCTGGTCGATTCACGCCGCCTGGCGCGATCATCGCGGTCTCTTGCAACTGCAGCGGGGTGTGCCCCTGGCCTTCGTCAGCACAAAGGACGCTGCCCGGCGCGGCATCCGCGACGGCGATCAGGTGCGCGTGAAAAACGACCTCGGCGCCTTCGAGATCCAGGCGGCCGTATCACCGGCGGTGAAACCCGGCCAGATCATCGTCTATCACGCTTGGGAACCCTACCAGTTCAAGGGTGCCCAGGCCTTGCAACGGCTGATGCCGAGCCCCCTCAATCCGGTTCAGTTAGCCGGCGGCTACTTCCACCTGCAACCGATGGTCATGATGCAGCAGCCCGGCGGGAACGACCGGGGGACCCGGGTCGAGCTCGAGAGGATTCGCTCGTAGGCGCCGGCGCTCGGGCCAACAGCGCGGCTTCTGCTCGCTGCTGGTCGTCGGTGCGCAGTCGCGGAACGATCGGCTTTCGGCACCAGCGACGCGTCGCGGCCAGCCAACGTTGCGCGCTCGCCGGATGCCCGCCCTCGCGCTCGCAGGCCCATTGCGTGTGCTCCATCAGCAACGAAGCGACGGCGATCCGCGTCAGCGCGAAGGCGATCTCGCGGCCGGCGGCTTCGCTCGATTCCCGTCCGCCGGCAACCACGCTCTCAATATAGCTACGGCTTTCGCCGACAGCGGCGAGCAGCGCCTGCCGCTCGGCCGCAAGCGCCTCGACCCGAATCCGCTCGCAGCGCCGCGTGACGCTCGCGAGAAACGGCTCGAGAGCACGCTCGCGGACGATGGCGCGTAGCGTATCCAGGCAAAGCACGTTGGTCGCGCCTTCCCAGATGACGTAGGCGAGCGCGTCTCGATAGATGCGCGGCAGGCCGGTGTCTTCCATGTACATGGCGGCGCCCATCGCCTCGATGCCCTCCGCCGCGGTTTCGGTCGCCTGGCGCGCGGTATAGAGCTTGGCCAGCGGCATCAAGATGCGTAGGATCGCCGTTTCCTCGTCCGAAGCTTGGCCGTCTTCTTGCTTGCCCAACAGAGAGCCCAAGTAGAACACCAACTGCAACGAACCGAGCACCTCGGCTTCCATCTGGGCAAGCACCTGGGCGTACAGCGGAAGCTCGATCAGACGGCTGCCGAAGGCCTCGCGACGTTGCGCGTAATCTCGCACCAGCGCCACCATGCGGCGCGTGTCGGAGACCGCCGCGAGGCTGTTCAAGACGCGCGTCACATTGAACAGGCTGGAGATCTGGCGCACGCCGGCTCCTGGCTCGCCGATCAGCTGGGCGACGGAGCCTTCGAGCGTGATTTCGCCGCTCGGCAGCGCGCGCGAACCCATCTTGTCCTTGAGACGACGGATCGTCATGTTGTTGACACGATCGGTATTGATGCCGGTCTCGAGAAAGAAGGTGCTCAGGCCGCGCGAGCCCGCAACCGTATTGCCCGACGCGTCCTCGATACGCGCAAGGGCGATCGCCATCTGTGAGGTGGTCGCCGAAGTGTAGTACTTGGTTCCATGAAGAGAGTAGAAGTCGCCGTTCTTGCGCGCGATCGTCTCGCTGCGGCTCAAGTCGGAGCCGCCGCTGGCTTCCGTCATCCACTGCCCGCTGGTCCAAGCGAATTCGGGATCGTCGCTCAGCAAATGGGGTAGAGCCTGCCGCTTGATCTCGTCGCCCGCGTAGAGTTCGAGCAAGCGCGCGGCGCCGTCGCTCATGGCAACCGGACAAGTGTAGATCATCGACGAAGGATGGAACAGGTAGAGCTTGGCAAACTGCACCAATCGGGAGTACTCGCCGTAAGGTCGAAGGTGCGGCAGCGAAACGAGGCCTTCCTCGACGGCGACGGTGCCGAGTTCACGCCAACCCGAATCGACTTCGATGCGGTCGGTGCGATGGCCCCAGCGGCCGTAGGCAACGTGACGCGGCGGGTTGTCCTCGGCGCGCCGTCCCATGTCGTAGATGTCGGTCACTACGCGCTCGCCGAGACGTTCGAGCTGCGGTGCGACCTCGGCCATCAACTCGTCGGGCAAGTAATGCGCGAGTACCTCTTGAAAGGGAAGATCCGACGAGTACTGGTTCGCCAATTCGGGGCCGTCTTGAAAGAAAGCCATGCCGATACCTCCTCGAGAGGGGCCCGCCGGCCGGTTGACCTGAAGCGCTCCTCCCGTGATACTATTATCTCGGATGCGAGATACTCGCAACAGACAATCTCGAAACCGAGATAATTGGACGGTTGACGAGCGCCTCGGGCACACCGTAGCCGAAGCGGCCGGTCGCGTATTTCGCCAAGTAAATCGCATCTTTGGCAAGGCGCTGCGCCCTCTTGGGCTATCAACGGTCGACGCCAACCTGGTCACCCGCATCTGGCTCGACGGCCCGATGAAGATCGGCGCCCTGCAACACTTCATGGGGATGAGCAGTTCAACGTTTTCCGGCGCGCTCGACCGCGCGGAAAAAGCGGCACTGCTGCGGCGAACGCCCGATCCGGCCGACCGCCGCGCAACCATTCTCGAGCCCGCGCCGTGGCCGGAAGAAAAGCGGCAGGCCGTGAAGGCTGCCCTGCTCGCGGCGGAAGAAGAACTGCTCGGGCCGCTGACCAAGGAGGAACGCCGCACGCTCTACCGGCTGCTCGACAAAGTCGCCGAGCATCACGGCCGCGCCGGCGGCAAGAAGCAAGGGGAGAAAGTCGCATGAGCGAAACCGTGATTGGCGGTGCCGCACGAACACCGATCGGCAGCTTCGGCGGCGCCTTGAGTACAATTCCGGCACCGCGCCTTGGTGCCGTCGCCATTGGTAAGGCCCTCTCGCGAGCGAAGGTCGACGCCGCAAGCGTCGAGGAAGTCTACATGGGCTGCGTGCTCACAGCCGGTGTCGGACAAGCTCCTGCGCGCCAGGCGGCGCTGCATGCCGGACTGCCGGAAAGCGCGCGCTGCACGACGGTCGGCAAAGTCTGCGGCTCGGGACTCAAAAGCGTCATGCTCGGAGACCAAGCGATCCGCTGCGGCGACGCCGAAGTCGTCGTTGCCGGCGGCATGGAGAACATGAGCCTGGCACCGTACGTCTTGCCGCAGGCCCGCTCGGGCTACCGCATGGGAAACGGCGCGTTGCTCGATACGATGATCCTCGACGGGCTGTGGGATCCCTACAACAACTACCACATGGGAAACGCCGCCGAACTGTGCGCGAGCGAGAAAGAAGTCTCGCGCGAGGAGCAGGATGCCTTTGCCGCCGAAAGCTATCGGCGCGCGCTCGCCGCGATCGAGGAAGGCCGTTTTCGCGATGAGATCGTCGCGGTCGAAGTCCCGCAACGCAAAGGCGACCCGCGCATCGTCGTAACCGACGAAGAACCCGCGCGCGGCAGAATCGATCGCATTCAGAGTCTGCGGCCGGCCTTCGACCAACAGGGCACGGTTACAGCAGCCAACGCCTCGTCGATCAACGACGGCGCTGCCGCATTGGTGCTCGTTTCGAGCGAGCGCGCCGGTAGGCTCGGCCTGCGGCCGCTCGGCCGCATCGTCGCGCAGGCGAGCCACGCCCAAGAGCCGGCCTGGTTTACCACCGCGCCCGCCTAC
>CAZJCO010000013.1:0-19141 GCA_964544375.1 uncultured Myxococcales bacterium | reverse complement strand
GCGCGCCGCCGGGCCCGCCGCCTGCGGCGAGCCGAGTCGGTCGCGCTGGTCAGCGACGCCGGCACGCCGGCGCTGTCGGACCCCGGATATCGACTGGTGCGCGCCGCGGCCGCGGCCGGTATCGAAATCGTCGCCGTCCCCGGTCCGTCGGCGGTGGTCGCCTTGCTGTCGGTCAGCGGATTGCCGAGCGACCGCTTTCTCTTCGAAGGTTTTCTCCCGGCCCGCGGTGCCGCTCGGCGCCGCGCGATCCAGGCCTTGGGCAAGGCCGGGTGTACCGTCGTACTCTACGAATCGCCGCGCCGCGTGTTGGGCTTGCTTGAAGAGCTGAGCGTCGTCTTTGCGGACCCTCCGGTCGCGCTCGGCCGAGAACTCACCAAGAAGCACGAGCAGGTGCTGCGTGGTACGGCGTCCGCCGTGCGAGACCAACTCGTAGGCGGCACGGTTCGCGGCGAATTTACCGTGGCCGTCGACCTCGCGGGGAAAGAGACTCCGGCGCTAGCCAGGGACGATCTCGAACGCGAGGTGGCACGCCGGTTGGCCGACGGTCTTTCGGTGCGCGATATTGTCGGTGAGCTGCGCGGGCAGGGGATTGCGCGCCGCGAGATCTACCAGGCGGCGGCCAGGCTCAGGCAAAAAGACCAGGGTTGACGGGCTAGCTGAAGGGGCAGGTTCCGCAGCGGTCGATCAGCGCGCAGGCTGCCGCTCGGTTTCCGATCAGGTCGCGTCGAATCGCGATGCGCAGCGCTTCGGCCGCTACGGCGTACACAGCGATCACGTCGTCACCGTTGTCAACGAACCAGCAGGTCGAAGCGTGCTGTTCCATGCGTTGGCGCAGGTCGTCGGTCTCGCCGAAAAATGTCGGCGTGATTGTCGGTTCCCCGCTGCTCGAGGGCGTAGACTTGCCGACGACGTAAACCGTCTCACGCGTGTGAACGAAATGATGGCTGAAGGGATAGATCGCGAAGGTATAGGCGTTACCGGATTTGCCCGCGATCGACACCGTTCGCTCGGCGACGTCGGTCATACGGCTCACCCCCAAGACTTCATTATCCCGCCCGGGCGGTGCTTTTCAAGACCCACGCTGAGAAGTGGGTTCAGGCCACGGCCGGCGGGGCCTGGCCGGAGAAGAACCTCCTCGGGTTCTCGACTACCAAGCGGTCGATCTCGACGTCGCCGATGCCGGCCTCGCGCAGCTTCGGGACGATGCGCTCGAAGAAATGCGTCGGTGTCCAGGTTTCCAACATCGCAGCGAAGGGACCGGGATCGGGCAGGGGCTCGCCGCGCCAGCACCATACGGAATCGTGCGAGACCACGATCGAGCCGCCGGCGCCGGCATCGACGAGTCGTTTGAGCGAAGCAATGCGTACTTCGTCCGGCTGAAAAATGACGATGCCGAAACGGTCGAAGCCGAGATAGGAGCCACGCCGTGCGATGCCGATGTGGTAGTCGAAGTCGGCCGATCCGCAGGAGTGACCGATGATGATGCGGTGCGGTTCGGCGCCGTTCTCGATCAAAATTTGCTGTTGTTCGTCGCCGAGGATGCCCTCGTCGGTGTGCGTGGTAATTGGGGCGCCGGTCTCTTTGGATGCCTTCGCCGCCGCGACCAGTACGCTTCGTTCGTAGTCGGTGATCGCCGGAGTCGCGGTTGCGACCTTGATGATCCCGGCTTTGACGCCGCTGTCGCCGATGCCGACGGTGATCTCACGGATGAACATCTCGGCAATCGAGTCGGGGGCAGCGCCGAAACTCGCGCGGAACTTCCAGTAGGGTGCGGCGCCCTGATCTTCCTTGTACAGGCCCGTCGCACAGATCAGTTGCAGACCGGTACGGACCGAGACCTCGGCCATCAACTCGACGTCCCGGCCGAGATCGTTGGGGCATGGGTCGATCATCGAGCGTACTCCGTGGTCTTGTAGGCTCTGTATTCGGTCGACTGCGACCGCAAAGATCTCGTCACGCGTCGGTCCGGGCCTTAGCGTGTCCGATTGCCAGCCCGGCCAGCCGATTTGCAGGTGCTCGTGAGTCAGGGTGCGGCCGAGTTCATCCGGCGATATCGGACCAGTCACGGTTTGGATCGTCTTGCTGTTGCTCATCCTTGCGTCCTCTGCGCCTCGCCTAACACGCCGTCCGATCAGTAGCGAACCGAAAATGTTTTCAGACCGGACGCTCTTACCTCCTCGACACGAACCTCTTCGACGTTTGCCGCAGGTGGACCTTGCCGGCTCCACGCAACCAGTTCGGCGACGTCGTTGCTTGCCCCCTCGACCCGGGCTTCGACGCTTCCGTCCGGGCAGTTGCGTACCCAGCCGGCCAGTCTCCGTTGCCGCGCCTGCTCGGCCATCGAGCCACGGTACCAAACGCCTTGTACGCGCCCTTCGATGCGCAGGTGAACGGCGCGTCGCTCGGGCTCAGTCATGGCCGAAGCCGTACGTCATGCTTCCGCCGCGGGACAACCGCTCCTGCGAAGACCGCGTCAGCCGAGGTCGTCGAGTATCTGCTCGACGGCCTGCTTGCGCTGCTTGAGTTCGTCACGGAAGTCTTTGCTGTCCGTATCGGCGATTTCCATGCTCAGGTCTGACAGGTAGTTCGACAGCACGTTGCGTAGCACCTCGACCTGTCGATCGTCCAACTCGAGTGTCTTCACGGCCGACCTCCTCTTGCGCCAATCGCAACTCTTAATGTAACGCCGATCGGAGTCTTTGCACAGCCCTGCCGCCTCGGCGCAGCCGGCGAAACTTTAGGCCGGGGTTGTTCCCAGCAGCTCCCAAAGCTCGTCTTCGCCGATCGTGCGAACGCCGATTTCTTCGGCCTTGCGCAGTTTGCTGCCGGGGTCGGCGCCGGCGACGACAAAGTCCGTCCTGCGACTGACCGACGACGATACCGTGCCGCCGGCCCGCTGAATCAGATCCTTCACGCGGTTGCGCGGCAAGGACAGCGTCCCGGTCAGAACGATGGTCTTGCCCGCCAACCGTTGGTTTTCTTCTCGTGCGGGCGCAAGCGGACGTACGCCTACCTCGGCGAGTTCGGCAATCATGTGACGATTGTCCGGATTGTCGAAAAACGTCCGGATCGAACCGGCCATCTCTGGACCGATGCCGTCGATCGCCAGTAGTTCTTCTTCGTCCGCGTGAGCTAGACGCTCGACGTTGCCGAAGGCTCGACTGAGTACGCGCGCGGCGAATTCGCCGACGTGACGAATACCCAGCGCGTAGAGAAAGCGGTCCAGACTCCGCGTGCGGCTGGCGCCGATTGCCGCCAGTAGATTCGCTGCCGACTTGGGACCCATACGCTCGAGCGTTGCCAGACGGCCCGCGTCGAGACGGTAAAGGTCGGCGAAGTTCTTCACCAGCCCGCTTTCGACCAGATTGGTGATCAGCTTCTCGCCGAGACCGTCGATGTCCATTGCTGCTTTGCCGGCGTAATGCTGGATTGCTTCCTTGAGCTGGGCCGGGCACGAGCGGCCGCTGCAGCGGTAGGCGACCTCGCCTTCGAGGCGTGCGACCTTGGATCGGCAGGATGGACACTTGCGGACCATCCGAAAGCGCCGCTCGCTGCCGTCGCGTTTGTCGGCGAGTACCGAGACGACCTGGGGAATGACGTCGCCGGCGCGCTCGACTACCACCCAATCACCGACGCGTACATCTTTGCGGCGGATCTCGTCCATGTTGTGCAGCGACGCGTTCGACACGGTGACGCCCCCTACGGAGACAGGCTCGAGCTCGGCTACCGGGGTGATCGTGCCGAGGCGGCCGACCGAGGCGACGATATCGCGCACACGGGTGATTTCCTGACGAGGCTTGAACTTGTAGGCCACCGCCCAACGCGGCGAGCGCGAAAGCTCTCCCAACCGGTGTTGCTGTGCGCGACTGTCGACCTTGACGACGACGCCGTCGATATCGACATCGAGCCGGTCGCGGCGGGCCGCGACCTCCTCGTAATAGGCCTCGATTTGATCGATGCCGCTGGCGCGGCGGACAAGCGGATAGACGCGGCAGCCCCAGCGGCCGGCGTTGGCGAGAAACTGCGAATGGCTCTCGAATCCAGCCGGTTCGATGCGCCCGTGGCTGTGAACGTAGAACTCGAGCGGTCGCGAGGCCGTTACCGCCGGATCGAGCTGCCTGAGGGAACCCGCAGCGGCGTTGCGTGGGTTGGCAAAGGTAGCTTCGCCGTTTTCCTCGCGCTCTGTGTTGAGCTTGGCAAACGCCTGGCGTGAGATGACGACTTCGCCGCGCAGTTCGATGCGTTCGGGAACCGTCGCGCCGCCGTCGTCGAGCTTTTCGGGCACACCGCGAATGGTGCGGACGTTCTGCGTCACGTTTTCGCCGATCGTGCCGTCGCCGCGCGTTGCGGCACGCAGTAGGCGGCCGTCTTGGTAAAGTAAATTGAGCGCGACGCCATCGAGCTTGGGTTCGCAGACGTAGATCGGAGAGGCGTCCTCCAACGCACGCTCGACACGTGAGACGAACTCTTCGAGCTCCTCGCGGTTCAGGACGTTGGCCAGCGACAGCATCGGCTCCAAGTGCGGCGCCGGTTCGAAGGCCTCGAGCGGCGGTGCTCCGGGCCGCTGCGTCGGCGAGTCGGAGCGCGCGTATTCGGGGTGTCGTTGCTCGAGCTCTTCTAGCTCACGCAACAGGCGGTCGTATTCGGCATCGCTGATCGTCGGGTCGTCGAGCAGATAGTAACGGCGGTTGTGTTCCTCGATCTCGCGCCGGAGTCGGGCGATTCGCTTTTCCGCGTTGGAGGGTGCCACCGCAGGCGAAATTAGCACGCGCGCCGCCCGCGCAAAAGACATCGCAAGCCGGCGGCACGCCCGCCGCGGCGTTTCATCACATCCATGGACTTGCCGCGAACGGGCAAGCCGCAGTAGCAGCGAGATACCGGACGCAAGCTAGCTAGCGGCCGGCAGTTCGAACACGACGACGATCTAGGAGGACGACAGATGGGATCACACGACAGACGAACCACAGGCAAACGGGGTACGAGGGCGGCGCGACGCCTGCTCGCTTCGTTCCTGCTCCTGGCCTTGATCGGTGCGGCCGGTCCGCAAATACCGCCGGCGCTAGCGGCGGCGCGCGTGGACCTTAATCGGGCGACAGCCGAACAACTGGCCGAGCTCCCCGGAATCGGAGAAGCAAAGGCCGAGGCGATCATTGCCGAGCGGGCCAAGCGGCCATTTACCTCGCTCGAAGACCTCGAGCGCGTCAAGGGTATCGGGCCACATCTGATCACCGCGCTGCGCGATCTCGCCGAGGCTTCCGATCCCGCCGAGCGCTGATTCTCGTGGTCACGCGGCCGGCGGAGACTTCGGCTAGTCCTCGCCGGCCGCGCGCAGCACTTCGGCCAAGGCGGTTTTGAGCTGGCCCGGGCGGAAGGGCTTTGCCAGCAACTTGACGCCCGCGAGTACGTCGTTCTCCGCCGTTCGCATCGTCGTCAGGCGACCGGTCACGACCAGCGTCCGCCGGTGCAATCGAGGCTCTCGCTTCGAGAGCCAGTCGAGGAAAACGTCCCCGCTGGTGTCGGGCAGGTTCCAATCGAGCAGCAGCGCGTCGAAAGTCGCCCGTTCGATCAAACGCTTGGCCTCTGAGGCATCTGCCGCTTGCGTTACCGATGCGCCCTGCCGCTCGAGTACGGCGCCGATCATCTGACGAACGTCCGCGTCGTCTTCTACTAACAGGACGCTCCTGCCATCGAACGGACGATCCTTGGTTCCTTGCTGTCGCCGTGTCCCGGCCATCGTCGTGGGACGTCTGTCGCGCGGCCGACGACTTCCGTCTTACGTGCCGGTTATCACAATCCGATGGGTTGGATCAAGAAAGCAGTTGTTTGAGGCGAAGAACGTTCTGAACGTGGGCGTTGAGTTCGAGCAGCTCGTCGATCAATCGACGGATGTCGCCGCGGGTCTTTTCGAGGCTGGAATCATCGATCGCGGTGAGCGCTTCTTCGACCTCATCGAGCCAGTTGGCCAGGCCCTGCCAACCGTCCGGTCGCTGCAATTTCGACTCGATCGCCTCGAGGGATTGCCGCAGGCGCGCGGTCGACTCGTCCGCGTGACGGTCTCCGTCGCTCGCGGCAGCGAGGCTCTGCAGCGGTTTGTCGTCGTCGCGAGAAGGCACGGTTCTTCACCCGTCGGTTTGCACAGCAAGCCCGACGTCATCAACATTTATAGTCCGTCGGGGCCTCTCTGGCCATACAATCCGACGGCGGGACGCGAGAACGGGGCCCAGAAGTCGCGAATCCCGTGCTCGTGGCCCGAACGGGGGAGTCCGTGGAACCTCCCCGCTCGGGGGGTGCGGATGCCCGCATAGGAACGCATACTAGGAGGAGTCGTGCCGACAGCGAAGTCAGGAAACGTTTCGATCAACTACCAGAGTCACGGCGAGGGCCGACCCTTGCTGCTTATCATGGGTTTCGGTCAGAGCGGCGATATGTGGGTGCCGGTGCTGCCTTACTTCGACGGCTTTCGTGCGATCTTTTTCGACAATCGCGGGACCGGGCGCTCCGACCGGCCGGAGTCGGGATACACGGTGGCCGATATGGCGGCCGATGCGCTCGCGATACTCGATGCCGAGGGGATCGAGCGCGCGGACGTTTATGGCGTTTCGATGGGCGGCATGATTGCGCAGCAACTTGCGCTCGACCATCCCGAGCGGCTACGGCGCCTCGTGCTCGGATGCACCACCGGCGGCCTGAGCGCAGCGACCTACCCGGAGCCGCAGGTCGTTACCGATTTGGTCCGTGCCGCGGAACTAATGTCGACCGATCCCGCGCGCAGCGTCAAGCTTCTGCTGCCGCTGCTGTTTCCGCCCGATTTCGTCGAGGCCAACCCCGCCATCGGGCCGATGCTCGAACTCGGAATCTCGATGAGTCCGACACCTCCGGAGACGCCGGCCCGCGCGATGGAGGGCATCATGATGTTCGACGCCGCGCCGAGGCTCGGGGAGCTGAAGAGCCCGACGCTAGTCGTGCACGGCGACCGCGACGTCATCCTTCCGGTCGAGAACGGCCGCGCGCTGGCGCGCTGCATCGAAGGGGCGCAGTACCAGGAGATCCGCGGTACCGGTCACGCGTTCATGGTGCAGGATCCCGGCGGCACACACGCCGGCATCGTCGAATTCTTGCGACAGGATTGAAGTGCGAGCGCATCGCCGCCTCTCGTGCTGCGTCCTGCTCGGAGCTTCTTTGCTGACCGCCGGATCGGCGGTGGCGGCAGCCGCCGCTGCCGATTCGGCCGAGATCCTCCACTTTGGCGCCGGCAGCGAGAGTCTCGACGTGGTGCTGCGCGGCAATCTGTATTCGGTTTACGCCGTGAGTGTGCCGGCCAACGTGGTGCTCGACTACTTGCAAGAACTTGGTGGTCCAACTTACAGCGTGAAAGAACCTCTGTCGCGCCCGGTCACCTTGACCGAGCACCGAGAGACGATGGAGGAACTGCTGCGTAAGATGCTCGTCGGCTATAACTATGTTCTCGAACTGCGCAGCGGTCGCATACGCCACGTGCGTGTTTTTCATATGATCACGGGACACATGTATAAGACCCCGCCGCCGCTCGAGACCCGCGAGCAGTGGCGCCGGATTGAACTCGACGACCGCGGAGACTGAATGGCACGGACTTTCGACAGCAACGAACGGCACACGATGGCGCTGGCGGGGGTCGGCCACTTTGGCGCCCACTTTGCGATGCTCATATTCCCGACCGCCGCCGTGGCGATTGCCGCCGAGGAAGGGATTCCACTCGACTTGGTTTTGGGTTGGAGTTTTCTCGGTTACTTGATCTTCGGGCTCGGTGCCCTGCCGGTTGGCTTCTTGACCGATCACATGCGCGCCCGTTGGGTCGTGCGCCTGGGTGTGATCGGTATCGGCGCGGCGACGATCGCGGTCGCGCTGGCCCAGCCGGGGTCGCAGGTAATTTGGGCTTTGGCGCTGGTCGGGCTGTTTGCCAGCTTCTATCATCCTGCCGGGCTCGGCCTGATCTCGCGTACCGTCCGTGCGCGCGGGACCGCCTTGGGCATCAACGGAATCTGCGGCAACCTCGGCATTGCCGGGGCGCCGATCGCGACCGAACTGCTGGCACGAGCGGCGGGCTGGCGCAGCGCGTATTTGGTGCTCGGGGCGGTGTTGCTACTGCTCGGGCTGGCCGTCTCGTTCCTGCCGATCGAGGAGCCGCCGCCGGGAAGCGAGGCGCGCGACGAACACCACCACCAAAGCAGCGAGCGTTTGCAGTTGTTTCTGATTCTGATGGTAGCGATGACCCTCGGCGGTTTGAGCTACCGGGCGAATACCGTTGCCCAGCCGGCCTACTACGCCGAGCGCGTGCCGATGATCGGTTACGGCGTGGCGACCTCGATCGTGTACGCCGTCGGAACCGTCGGCCAGTACCTCGGCGGGCGCATCGCCGATCGCTATGATCTGCGTTGGGCCTACCTGGCCTTTCACGCGCTCAGCCTGCCCTTTGTGCTCGCGATGAGCGCACTTGCCGGCGCGCCGCTGATGATCGTCGCTGCCGGCTTCATTTTCTTCAGTGTCGGCATGCAGCCGATCGAAAACAGCCTGGTTGCTCGCTTCACTCCCGACCGTTGGCGCAGCACGGGCTTCGGGCTGAAGTTCTCTGTGGTCTTCGGTGTCGGCGCCGTCTCGGTGCGGGCAGTCGAGTGGTTCCTCGCCTCCTACTCCCTGGCGGCCATGTTTCGCGCCGTCGGCGCCGTCGTCGGCTTGATCGTCGTTACCGCACTGTTGCTTGCCTGGCGCACGCACGGCCGGCCGATCAGAAACCATTGAGATCGCAGGGCGGTTTTGGCGACTGGTGCGCGTGTTAGGGGAATGTGCCGATCTCGATGTCGGTCGGAAAACTGCCGGCAAGGACATCGGTGCTGGTCGATGGAAAGTCCGAAGGCCGGCCGTCGCCCCCGAGCACGTAGCCGTCGATGCGGTCGAGCCCGGCCTGCGCGACGTAGAGGATTCCTCCCGACACCAGCATGCCGTTGGGGAAAGCGGCCGGATCGGCGTGGGTCGAGAATTCCGGACCGCTGGCCGGCAGGCTGCCGTCTATCGGATCGGTCCGGTACATGTCGATGCGTCCGGCGTTGAAGGCGCTGACGTAGAGGGCATCCCCGTCGATGACGATGCGTCCGTACCGTTCGACGCCGTTGGTTTTGGAGTCGGGTTCCTCAAACAGCAGGCCGTTGGCGCGGATCGGGAAGGTCGAAACGCGCTGACGGCCGAGTTCGACGACGTAGAGTGTTCCGTCGTGTTCGACGAGATCCTCGGGAAAATCGACGAAGCTTTCCGGTACCTGGGGTTCCGGAAAATCCGGCAGGCTGCCGTCGTTGGCGATGACGAAGGTGTCGATCCGGGCAGCGTTTGGGCTGATCGCGTAGAGAAAACCGTTGGCGATCGCCAGCCCGTTGTAGTCGCTCAGCGAAGTTCCGCTGGTCGAAATCGGGTCGGTCGGCACCTGGCCCGACTCGAGCGCCAGCGCCACGACTCGCAGACCGCCGGGAGCCGCCGCATAGAGCACGTTGCCCGACAGCGCCAAAGCGCGGAAGTCGGCGAAACGCAGAGGCCGGGTCTCGGCGGTGGCAGTGGCCGGCAGCGATCCGTCGGCACCGAGCGTGAGCGAGACCACGCGGTCCTCGAGGGCAACGTAGAGAACGCCGTTTCCCAGGAGTAGGCGGCGCGGGTTCTCGAGCGCGACTGAACTGAAGGGCGCGGCTGGGAGGAATCCGTCCGTGCCCGGGCGGTAGGCGACCACGCGGTCTCCCTGCGCGAGCGCGGCATAGATCACCTGGTCGCCGGGCGGTGCCGTCGTTGTCGCGCCGGCGGGCAGCGTGGTCTTGGTCCCGCCGCCGGCGCCGCAGGATGCGCCAAGCATTGCGGCGAGCAGCGTCGCAGCCAGTATTCTTCCTCGAGCGAGCCAGCGTCTCACGATGGCCAAACGATTAACGGACTCGGCTGGGGCTGTCCAACGACGATCGCTCTTTGCCGCGCGTCCTGCCGCCGTTCATACTGCCGCGGTGGGCGCAGCGCGGCCGTCAGACTTGGAGTGGAACAGCGTGGCGATCGCCCGGCGCGGCATGACCGGCGCGGCGGTGCGCGCTCTTTCGGCCTTGGGACGTTTCTGCGCTACCCGCTATCCGCAGGTCATTGCAGGCACGATCGAAAGCCCGGCGCCGGGGCGCGTCATCGATGCTTGGGTGCGAGACGCTTCATGGGCCGATCCTCTGCTGCGCTTGCTGCCGCTCGAGCGATCGGTCGAATTTGCGCGGGCCGACGTTACCGAACGACTCTGCCTCGAACTCGAGGAACAGGCCGCGCGTCTGTGCGGCAAGAGTTTCTACGTTCGCGCCCGCCTGCGCGGCCTAGAGGGCCGGCTCGAAGCGCGGGCCGTCGAGCAGGCGCTCGGGGGCTTTTTGGTCGAGCGTTGTTCGCATCTTGGGGAGGCCGCGCAGGTAGGCTTTGATGCGCCCGATCAGGTCGTGATGATCGAGGTCGTCGAGCAGCGCGTCGGCTACGGCCTGCTCGATCGCCGGGTACGCGAACTGCCGCTGGTGCGGCCGCGTTAGACGCGCTTCAAGCAGATGTCGGATCGAGCAGTACCTTGACCGCACCGGTCGATTTGTCGCTCGCGGTTTCGAACGCGCGTTGTGCCTCGTGCAACGGAAAGGTGTGGCTGATTAGTCCGGCCAAGTCCTGCTCGCGATCGGCGAGTATCTCGATCGCGATGTCAAAGTCCGCGCGGCCTTGCGATTGGTTGTAGACCATCGAGCCGATTAGATGGGCTTCCTTGACGATCATCATGAGCGGGCTGAAACTCGGCGTCTGATCGAACAGACCGACGATCGTGACGGTGCCGCCGCGCTCGACGACCGTCAAGGCATCGCCCACCGTATCGGCGCTGCCGCCGACCGTCTCGATGACCGCTGCCGGTGGTTCGCCGACCGACAATACGTCGGCGGGTTCGAGAACTTGATCGGCGCCGAGCTTGGCGGCAGTTTCCCGCTGGTGCGCGTGGCGGCCGGTAACGGCGACGAACGGCGCCCCCAGATGGCGCGCGGCGACGACCGCGAGCAATCCGACCGAGCCGCCGCCGAGCACCAACACCGGCGTGTCCGTGCCGGCGTTGGCCAGACGCAGTGCGTGCACCGTCACGGCCAAAGGCTCGACGAGCGCTGCGGTTGCCAGCGCCGCGGTGTCGGGAATCTTTCGTACGGCGTAGTCGGGAACAACCATGCTGCTGGCCATGCCGCCCGGCAGCATGATGCCGTGAATCTGCAGGGCCGGGCAGAGGTGGTAGTTCCCGGTTTTGCAGTGGCGGCAGTGGCCGCAGCGCACCAGCGGTTCTACGACCACGCGGTCGCCCTCGCGCGAGCCGCTCGCGTTGGCGCCGACCGCGTCGACCGTGCCGCTGATCTCGTGACCGGGGCAGACCGGCGGCAGCGGCTGATGTCCGGCAAAAAAGTGCAGGTCGCTACCGCAAATGCCGCAACGCTCGACCGCCACGCGAAGTTCGCCGGCCGCCGGGCGAGGAGCTTCGGCTTCGACGATGTCGATTCGTCCGGGACAGGGGGCGCGCGCTTCGATCTGCATCGCCCCTTTTCTCCCGCCGCGGCGGTCAAGGCAACCGCCGGGCTCTGACAGGCTTCAGTTCAGCTCGGCGCTCGAATAACCCAAGATGCTGCGCGCGATGATCATCAGATTGATCTGCTGGGTACCTTCGTAGATGTCGGTGATCTTTGCGTCCCGCATCCATTTTTCGAGCAGTACCTGGCGCGAGTAACCGAGCGGCCCCATCAGCGCGACTGCTTTTTGGGTGATCAGGGTCACCGCACGTCCCGCCTTCGCCTTGCACATCGAGGCTTCGCGGCTATTGCGCTCGCCGCGGTCCATCATGTTGCAGGCGCGCCAGGTGAGTAGACGCGCGGCTTGCAGCTGGGCCTCCATGTCGATGACTTCGCTCTCGAGTACCGTCATCTCGGTCGCGGGTGCTTCGTAGCGCAGCTCGATGCCGCGTTCGTCGAGGGTCTGCTTGACGAACTCGAGTGCGGCGCGCGCTACGCCGATGCCGCTGGCGGCAACGATCGGACGGGTCGCGTCGAAGGTCGCCATGACGCCTTTGAATCCGGCCCTGCCCTTTTCGATGATCTCTTCCGTGCCGAGTAGGTTATCGGCCGGGATACGCGCGTCTTCGAGCACCAACTCGGCGGTATCCGAGGCGCGGATGCCCATCTTGTCTTCGACCTTGGTTACCTTTACGCCGGGCGCGCCGGCCGGCACGATGAAAGACTTGATCGCCGGACGCCCCTTGCTCTTGTCGAGTGTCGCCCAGACGACGACGAAGCCGTCGGAAAGATCGAGCGCGCGATGGCCGGAGGTGCAGAAGATCTTGGTGCCGTTGATCACCCACTCGTCGCCGTCGCGCACGGCGGTTGTCGCCACCTGTTTGGAGTCCGACCCAAAGTGGGGTTCGGTGATGGCCATCGCTCCCCAGCGCGGTTTTCCTTCGTTGAAGCTCTTGAGGAAACGCTCCTTTTGCTCCGGCGTGCCGACCGCGTTGATTGCCGCGCCGCCCAAACCGGGGTTCGGGATCGACAGGTAGAGGCCGGCGTCTCCCCAGGCCAGTTCCTCGATCTGCAGGGCGGTGAGCAGAGTTCGTTCGGACGGGCCCTTGTCCTTCTTTGCGTCCTCGGCGATCGCGGTAGTCTCCTGGTTGGCCCGCGAGGCTTCCCAGATCATGTTGAAGAAGTCCCACGGCTCGGTGTGTTCTTCCTCGTCGAACTGTCGCGAGATCGGGCGCATCATCGTTTCCGCCACCATGTGCATCATGTTGCGGCGGCCTTTTGCTGCTTTCGAAAGCGTAAAATCCATCGTTTGACTCCTCGAGCGATACTAAACCGACGCCAGTCCTTCGAAGGTCGCGAAACCTCTGCCGTTACGAGCCCAAAGCTCCACCGGGTGATCGCGAATGAAGCCGTGGCCGCCGAGTACCTGGATCCCGTTGTCTGTCACGCTCATGACGGTGTCGCTGGCATAGCGATGGGCGATCGTGACTTCGCGGATCGGCTCGCCCTCCTGGTCGAGTTTCCAAGCCGCCTCCCAGCAGAGCAGACGGGCGGCGTCGACTTCGATCGCCATCTCCGCGAGCATGAACGCGATTGCCTGCTTCTGCGCGATCTTGACGCCGAACGCTTCGCGCTCTTTGGCGTAATCCACCGAGTAGTCGAGCGAAGCTTTGGCGACGCCGACGGCCATTATCGCTTGAGCCACGCGTGCGCGGCGCAGTAGCGGCATCGCGTCTCCGTTCAAGCGGGCCGAGGCCGGCAAGCGGCAGTCCTCGAAGCGTACGGAAAAGGTCTCGAGTGCATTCAGCCCGAGGTGCTTTTCGCGTTCGCCGATCGTCATGCCGGGCGTGCCGGCCGCAACGACGAAAGCCGCGATGCCGCTTTGCTCGTCGCGCGCGTAGACGATGATGTACGGGGCGTCACTTGCCAGTGGAACCATCGTCTTTTGTCCCTCGAGCACGACCTCGCCGCTTTCGTTGCGTGCCGTCGTTCGCATCTTGCTCGGGGCGAAGTCCCAGTCGGGCTCCATGACCGCGGCCGAGCCGGCGACGAAGCGGTCTCCACAGTAGCGGGGGAGGATTTCGGCCTTTTGCTCTTCCGAGCCCAGCCGCACGACGGGATCGAGAACCAGACGCGGCGACAGCGCGTGGATCGCGATCGCCAGGTCGCCCTCGGCCATTGCCTCGGCAATGACGGCGCCCGTGACGGACGAGTCGACGCTGGCCGAGCCGCCGTAGCGTTCGGGAACTACGCCCTGGACCAGGCCGAGTTGCCAGACCTGCTCGATCAGTGCCGCCGGCACACTCGCGCTTTCGTCGGCTTCGTGGGCCGCCGGTCGGATTTGCTCGGCGGCGAACTCGCTTACGGTATCGGCGATCATTTGTTGCTCTTCATCGAGGCGAATGTCGATCATGGTGTTCGTCTCCCGTTGCCTAGCGCGTTTCTGGCACGCTGTCTCGAATGGCGGCGATGATTTGCTCGGTGGAAGTTGCCACGGCCTGCTCGAACAGAAAGCGGTCGGGATCTTGGTAGAACTGGATCTCGGCACCGAGTACGGCGCTGGTGTAGGCCGCCGCAACGGCTTCGGCATCGGCCGAGGCGCGGAAGCAGCCACTTTGCTGCCCGGCGGTGATCAGGTTGCGCAAGAACGCGCGAAAACGCCGCATCATCGCGCGTAGCTGGGCCGAGATGTCTTCGTCGGCTTCGATCGATTCGATCATCAGGGTGAGAATGAATCGCGGCCGGTCGTTCGAGCGGGCGTGTTCTGCGCAGACGTCGCCGATCCGGCGCAAGGCCTGCTCGGGATCGAGCCCGGCACAGGCGTTTTGCACGCGCGCTTCAAACTCGGACACGCGATCGGCGACGGCCGCCGCGAGCAAGTCCTTCTTGTCGCGAAAGTGGTAATAGATTGCTCCCTTGGTGACCCCGGCCATGCGTGCGATGCGATCGACGCTGGTGCCCTGGAAGCCGAAGCGGGAAAAGCAGTCGATTGCGATTGCTGTGAGGTCTCGCCGCGAGCGCTCGCCGCGATTGGCCGTTTTTGACGCGGTGATCATACTGAACGTTCAGTATGTTTAGCCTCGCTGCTGCGGCGTGTCAAGAATCTTCAGAGTCTTCTGTGCAGGAAATCTTGGTCAAGTTGACTGTGCCGGGTGGCTCGTGGTTTGCTGAGATGCCGTGCTGATGGCCTACATCCGACATATCCCACCGTCGCGAGCGAGCGGCCGTCTGGCCCACATTTACCGCGAAATCCGCAACGAGGTCCCGCGTGTGCCCAACTTGATGCAGGTTTTCAGCCTGCGGCCCGAGACCATGCGGAGTATTTACCGATCTTGGCTGGCCAGCATGTGGAACGGCACCGTACCGAGACAGACCAAGGAACTCGTAGCGGTGGCCGTCTCAAAAGTGACGAACTGCGATTACTGCGTCGACGCCCACATGGTCTTCTTGCAAGCTGCCGGCATGGACCGGGCCAAGGCATACGAGATCGAGGGCAAGCTTGCCGACGCCTCGGTGCTCGACACGCGCGAGCGCACGACGCTGGCGTTTGCCGTTCGTTTGAGCCGTGACCCGCGTTTGATCGGTCCGGCCGAGGTCGCCGAACTCGCGGCTGCGTGGCCGGACCGGGCCCAGTACGTCGAGGTCATCTCGGTCATGGCGGCCTTCAACACGATCACGCGGATCGCCAATGCCTTGGGCGTTCCCCGCGAGATCCCGACTGCGTTGCGCCGATTCGAGGCCGGACGACGCGGAGCGATCAGCCTGCTTTCGCGGCTTACCTCGCTGAGTATCAACTTCGGCGACCGTCCGATTCCAGGACGGGCGCCCGAGGAGAACCTGCAAGCGGTCGAACGTCTGTTTCGTACGCAGCTGGGTTTCAACGGTCCGCTGCCCGGTAGCCGTGTGCTCAACGGGTGTCCGGAGATTTTTGACGGGCAATTACGCACGATCGAAAAGGCTGTCTGCGTGCTGCCGCGGGACCGCTTCATGCGTGTCGGTCTGGTCGCCGGTCGTCTTGCCGGCTGCCCGTATCTTTCCGACAACTGCGGCGACTGGCTCGAATCGCGGGGCATGGACAGCGCCGAGGTGATCGCTGCCAGCGAAGGCGCGCGCTCGAGCCTTGCCGAGAGCGAGGCGGCCTGCCTGCGCTTTACCCGGGACTTTACTCTGCACTCGCACACCATGGGCGAAGAACGTATTGATCAGTTGCGCATGTTTGGCCTTTCCGACGGCGCAATTCTCGACCTCGCCTATGTCGCCGGGGTGATCAACGGGATGATTCGTCTCGTTGCTTCGCTCGTACCTCTTGAAGAAACTGCGCCGGCCTGATTTGTATGGTCCTGTCGGGACCGGTTCGGCGGCGGTGTGAGCCGGCCGGCGGATCGAACTTGCCGGCGAGGTGATAGATTCGTGGAAACCACAGCAGAACTTTCTGGCAAAGTATTTCGCTTCTTGTCCGCCATGCACCCATCGCTCTCCAAGGGCGAGCGCAAGAGGTACGCAGGGTTCGATCCGGACAAGTGGTACCCCTGGAACGACGAGATCTCGGCGGAGTTTACCGACTTGATGCGGCGTTCGCCGAGAGACACGAGCTTTGCCCGCGGTCTGACCTACGTGGCTCAGCGGGCCGTTCCCGAGGGCCGTTACATTCCGACCAAGCAGCTTCTCGAGAACCTGGCGCGCCTGCCGTCGGCGTTTCGAGCCGCCAACGGCAGCGGTTATCAGGCGACGATCGACCGGCCGGGGCACGCTTTCGTTGCCTACACGGGAATGCCCGGCTTCTCGAACGTCTGTATCGCGATCCAGGGCGAGCTGACGCAGCGCTTGCTGGCGTCGGGAGCACAGGGCGTGGTCGTCAAGCATGCCGCCAGCTGCCGGGTGAACGGCGACGGTTCGTGTCAGTTCGAGATCCAATGGACCGGCGAGTCGCCGCCGGCCGACGCGCAGCCGGTAAAGCTCGAGGAACTGCTCGCGGGTACGCCGGAAGTCGCCACCGAGCCGGTGACGCCGGCCGACTCGAAGGTTGCCGGTCGGGCCGAAGCGGCGAGCGCGAGCGAGGCTCCGGAACCGCCGGCCCGCACCGCGGCGACGCCTGCGACGGTGGCTGCAGCGGCAGCCGAGGAGCTACCGGAAGGAATGAGCAGCGACGATCTCTTCGTCCAACTACGCAAACGATTGGCCGAGGCCGACGAGCACGCGCGCCGCTACAGTCAGGCGCAGGCCGAGGTCGACCGCCTGCGGGTCGATCTCTCGCGCATGCAGGCACAAGCTCAGGCCGACGTCGCCAAGGCCGAAAAGGAGCGCGACGAAGCGCTCGAGGCGCTGGAGGCCCTGCGGCGTCGGGTCCGGGAGATTGTCTCGGACGACTGAGGGCCGCCGGCCGCCCGCCGGCGTCGCCATGCTTCCGCTTCGCGTCGTCTTGGTCGGACCTCGCGGCGGCGCCAACGTTGGCGCGGTCTGCCGCGCGATGAAGAACATGGGAGCGCGCGAGCTGGTCGTTGTCGGTGGCGACTACGACCGCGAGCAGGCCGGCCGCATGGCGGTCCATGCGCGCGACGTCCTCGAGGGCTTGCGCGAGGCCGATTCCCTCGCCGAGGCGGTCTCGGGCTGCGGGCTGGTGGTTGGCACGACGGGGCGAGCCGGTGCGCTGCGGCGACGCAGTGAGGACGTGGCTGCCGCGGCCGAAGGAATCGTCGACGGGCTCACGGCCCAGCAGCCGGCGACGGCCGCGCTGGTGTTCGGCGCCGAAGATACCGGGCTGACCAACGAGGAAATCGCTCTCTGCCATCGCTTGGCCTTCATTCCGGCCGTGCCGGATTATCCTTCGCTCAATCTGGCCCAGGCGGTACTCGTCGTGCTCTACGAGGTTCGTCGCCGCCTGCTTGGCCGCTTCGAGTGTGCGGAATTCCATCCCAGCGGCCTCGAGCGCGCGGCGCGGCGGCCGGCCGATGCGGCGGCAGTCGAGGCCATGCTGCAGGCGCTCGAGAGGGCCCTGCAGGCGATCGGCTTTTTGCGCGAGGAAGGCGGCGAGCCGGTGATGGCCGCGCTCCGCTCGCTGCTGACGCGTAGCGGTCTCGACCAGCGCGAACTTCGGATCTTGCGGGGAATCGCCCGGCAAATCCGCTGGTTTGCCGAGGGCGGCGACGAGGTCGCGCGCGCCAAACGGGCACGCGGCGAGAAGCTGCGCTGAGGCGCGAGCGGGGCCGCCAGGCTCGGCTGTTGAAAGGGGCGGGGTTCGCGCGTAGGGTCGGGCCGCAGCGCGCCGCGGAGCGACAGGAGGTCAAGCCGATGTTCGTCGTCGTCGCCAAGATCACCGCCAAGCAGGGGAGCGGTGACGAGCTTGCCGAAGTCTTCAAGCAAATGGTCGAATGGGTGACCGAGAACGAAGTCGACACCCTGACCTACATTTGTAGCCGGTCGGTCAAGGATCCCGAGGTGTTCGTGTTCTTCGAGCGCTACGTCAACGAAAAAGCGTTTCAGCAACACACCACCTCGGAGAAGTTCCTCGAGTTGGCGTCCTCGATGCAGGGCAAGGTTGCCGGTCCTCTCGAGATGGAAACCTATCACGAACTTGCGGGCAAACTCTGAACCGGCTCGCTCGGTCGTGGGGGGCACTGTTTGAGACGTATCGCGGAGGCCCTCGAGAGGAGGCCGCGCGCTTGGTTGGTGGCGATGATGATCGCCGCCGCCGCCGCCGCACTCGGCGTTACCCAGCTGCGTTTCGACAGCTCGCTTTCTTCGCTTGCGGTTGCCGGTGATCCGGCGCGTGTCTTCCAACAGCGGACCGAGGAACTCTTCGGCGGCGAAGAAATCGGCGTGGTCGCGCTCGTCGCGCCGGGAGTCTATCGCGCCGAGCTGATCTCTGGCCTGCGCGATCTTACCGACCGCATCGGTCGCATTGCGGGCATCCGGCGCGCGCTCAGCGTGACCAACGCGGCGGATCCTGCGGCCGACGTGCTCACTCCGCCGCCCCTGCTGGAACGCGGACCAATCTCCGCGCAGGCGCTGGCCCAGCTGCGCGCGCGCGTCGCCGCCAATCCACTCTACGTCCCGCACCTCGTGAGCGCCGGCGGCGATGCGCTGGCAATCAACGTGTTCTTCGACAGCGGACTTTCGGCTGCCGACGAGCAACGGATCGACACCGCGATCGAGAATCTGCTTGCCGCCTACGACGGTCCCGGCGATCTCTACTACACCGGCATGTCGCATTTGCGCGTGCGAGCGGTACAGATGATGCGCGCCGATCTACTTCGCTTCTTGCCGCTCAGCCTGCTCGGCATGATGGTCATGCTGTGGCTGTCGTTCGCCTCTGTGCGAGCGCTGATCCTACCGCTCGGCGCGATCGGTCTCGGGGTCCTGGTCTTGCTCGGCCTGATGGGTTGGCTCGGTGAGCCGATTACGCTGTCGACCTTGGTCCTGCCGTCGTTGCTCTTGGTCATCGGCGGTTCCTACTCGATTCACGTCACCGCAGCCTCGCTCGAGGGATCGCAGCGCTCGTTGGCCGAGACGATCGATCGCGTCGGCCTGCCGGTGGCGATCTCGGCGCTGACCACCGCCGTCGGTTTCGGTTCGCTCGCGCTACACTC
>CAZJCO010000012.1:0-19686 GCA_964544375.1 uncultured Myxococcales bacterium | reverse complement strand
CAATCTAGCGAAGCGCGCTCCGAACTTTGTCGATTGCGACTGAAAGCGGGTAGGCGACGCCCGCTCTGGCCTAGGAGGGGGCCGGCTTGATAGGATTTGTGCGTCTCGATCGGCGCTCCCTTTTCGCCGATCTTCGGCAACCGCCAATTCTTCGAGCCTGAGTTCCTCAGCATTTCCGGATCGAGCGCTCTTCTAGAGCGAGTTGAGCCAGGCAGCCATGTCGGCGATTTCCTTGTTCGTCATCATGAGCCCGCTCATCTGATTGCTAATCGTGCCGAGGTTGTTGCGCAGCTTGTTGCCCTTGCGCGCGAGATCCGGCGCGAATCCGGTCGTGTCGTGGGCACCGGCCTTGTGGCAAAACTGGCATTGGCTGTCGTACTGAGCCATGCCGGCGGCCGGGTCGGGACCCTGCGGCAGCGTCGTCGTGGTGGTCGTCGTCGGCGCTAGCGTGGTGGTAGTTGTCGGTGCTAGCGTGGTGGTCGTCGTCGGCGCTAGCGTGGTGGTCGTCGTCGGCGCCAGCGTGGTGGTGGTCGGCGGCGCCAGCGTGGTGGTGGTCGGCGGCGCCAGCGTGGTGGTCGTCGTCGGCGCCAGCGTTGTCGTCGTGGTCGGCTCCAGGCTGGTGGTGGTGGTCGACCCCATCGTCGTCGTCGTCACGCTGATCGGTTCGCACGCGCACTCAGGCTCCGGGGGTACCGAGCCACTGCCGTCGCTGTCGCTGTCTGCATCACTGTCGCCGCTGTCCGAGCCACCGCCGCTCTTGTGCGCGGCCGTCAGGTCCTCGCAGGGGCCCTGGTCGTCGCCGTGACGCAGGTGCGCTGGCACGGCGGCGCTGGGAAGCACCAAGGTGATGTTGCCGTTGCCGGAATTCCGGTGGCAAACGGTGACGCGCTTGCCGTCGCTGTCGCTGTCGGTGTCGTCTCCGCCGTCGTCGATCGCGGCGCAGGCATAGTCGGCCGGGCAGGTGCCGTTACAAACGGGCGCGCCGGCGTCCTCGCAAGGAATCGTCGTCGGGCAGGCACTGCTGCAGTCGAGCCCGTCTGCACGGCCCACCGCCGCGAACAACGTGGTCAGGGAGTCCGACGACGTTACCCGGCAGTCCGAGTTGACGTCGCAGTGCTCGAGGCGGCACGGCTGTGCGCCTACCGCGGACTGCAAAATGTAAAGGGCGTCGGAAGCCACGGGCAGGACGCCGTTGCTGACCGGCTGGCCGCAGTTCGAGGCCTGGGCGGGGGCGGTTGAGGCAGCGACGAGTGCCAAGGCGGCAAGTAGAATCAGGCGTTTCATGGGGAACCTCCGAGAGTAGAGTAGGATAAGCAAATGGTTCGTCTCTAAGCAGTTTGCCCTTGACGCGACAGGTCTTCAATACCGTGGGCGTGCGCGAATCCCCCGATCGGGGGGGCAGCCGGCCGCAGAATGCCCGCTGGGGTAGAAAAAACGATCGAGATGACGCGCGGCGGTACTTTCTTGACGCAAGGATCGTCTGCGCGCGGCTACTCCTGGTTGAAGACGCGGTCAGGACGCGAGGGAAGAAAGATCTCGAGTTCGTCAACCGCGGTTCGTTGGGAGAGCGGGTAGTCGCACAGGTAGGCCGCCCGCGCGAGCAAATGCGTGGCCGCCGGCGAGGTGAGAAACTGGAACAAAATCGCCAGCAGGCCGCGCGTGGTGACGCTGTTCGGCGAGCCGGCGAAAACGATCACGGTGGCCAGGATGATGAGGACGACGCCGAGGGTCCCGGCTTTGCCGGCGGCGTGCATGCGGCAGAACACGTCGGGCAGGCGAAGCAGGCCAATGCCGGTGACGACCATCAAGAAGGTGCCGGCGATCAGGCATGCGGCAACGGCTAGTTCGTAAGCGGAAGGCATCTTCAGAAGACTCTGCCGCGTTCGAGGTAGTGGGCGATCGAGGCGGATCCCAAAAAGCCGACGAGCGTGAGGATCCACACCGCGTCGTAGTAAAGCACCGAATTCCACTGTAGGCAGACCAAGCAGACGATGCCGATGAAGACCGATGTCAAGCTGTCGAAGGCGACGGCTCGATCGGCCGCTTTCGGCCCGATCGCCATGCGGTAGATGCACATCGCCGCCGTCGCAAGCAATGCGGTCATGCAACTCGTAACGACGTTGGAAAGAAACGGAGTCATCCGAGCCTCCTAGCGGGTAAAGCGCAGGATCGGCGCTTCGAGCGAAGCTTTGATCGCCTGGCGCAGTTCGTCAATGTCGTCTCCGACGTCGATGGCGTGGATGACGATCGCATGGCGGTCGTCGGGAATGTGAACCGAGATGGTTCCCGGCGTCAGCGTGATCGAGTTGGCGAAGCTGGTGATCTCGAAGTCGCTCTTGGCGTCGAGCGGAATCGAAACGAAGCCCGGACGAATCGGTAGACTCGGAGACAGCACCAGCTTGGCAACCTGATAGTTGGCGATCGTCAGTTCTTTCAAGAAACGAATACCGTAGACCAAAAGGAAGATCAGACGGCGAAGTAAGCTCATCGTTCCGCTACCTTCGCGGAAACTGCCGCGTTTGGCATGACGGCGCCGATGTACTCGCTGGGGTCGGTCAGCGAGGCAGCCGCGCGTTCCGCGAGCGCCCAGAAAGGCTGAGCCCACACGCCCATCACTACGGTGAAGACGACCAGCACGGCTGTTGGTGCCATCAACGGCCGGTAACTGTGGCCGGGGCTGTGCTCGACCGGATCACGCCAGAAGGCGTAGGCCCAGATCTTGGTCATCGAATAGAGAGTGAGAAAGCCGGTGAGAATCGAGATAGCAACGACCACGTAATTGCCGCCGGCCAGGCCGGCGCGCGCGAGAACGAACTTGCTGAGGAATCCGGAAAACGGTGGCATTCCCGCGAGCGACAGCCCGGCAATCAGGAACAGCGCTGCCGCACCGGGAGCCAGTACCAGAATTCCGCCCATTTTGCGCAGGTCCTGCGTGCCCTCGATTCTTTCGGCAATGCCGCCGACGAGGAACAGGCAGGACTTGACGACGATGTGGTGGACCACATAGAAGATCGTGCCGGCAACCGCCATTTGCGCGATACGCGGGTCGGCGTTTCCGGCAAGGCCGATGCCCATCACCATGTAGCCGACCTGGCTGATGATGTGCCAGGAGAGTATCCGCCGGATATCCCAGCGGCACATCGCCCCAAGAACCCCCAGCAGCATCGTCAGGCCGGACAGGAACAGCAGTACCGTGTTGGCGAACTCGCTGCCGTCCTGGCGGAAGCACATGACGAATACGCGCAGCAGTGAGTAGACGCCGACCTTCGTCAGCAAGCCGGCAAAGAATCCGTTGATACCCGGCGGTACCACCGGGTAGGAGTCCGGCAGCCAGTAAAACAGTGGAAAGGCCGCCGCTTTCAGAGCGAACACGACCAGCAAGATCATCGAGCAGGCCGTGACGATGGCGGCCCGTGATCCCGCCAACTGAGCCGTCCTCATGCTGAGATCGGCCATGTTCAGGGTTCCAACGGTGGCGTAGATGACGCCGCAGCCGACGACGAACAGCGTTGATCCGACGCTATTGACGGCAATGTACTTGAGTGTCTGCCTTACTTGGGTCTTGCTCGCGCCGACCATCATCATGCCGTAGGAACCGACCAGCATTACTTCGTAGGCAACGAAGAGATTGAACAGATCTCCGGTGATGAAGGCCCAGTTGACGCCGAGGACCAAGATCTGCATGAGCGGATAGAAGAAGTGCCTTTGTTGCTGCTCGGTAACCGTCCAGAAGGAGTAAATCTGAACGATCGCGGCCATGCCCGCCGACAAGGCGAGCATGATGCAGGCCAGACGATCGGCGACGAAGGCCACGCCGTAGGGGGCCGCCCAGTTGCCATTGATCACCGCTTGCGCGCCGTGCGCGTCGACGTAGGCGAGAAGGCGGAAGACCCAGGCCGCTAGAGACAGGCTCGAGATCAGGACCAGGGCTCTCTCCAGGCGGTAATGGCCGTTGAGCAGCGCCAGCACCAAGGCCGTCAAGAACGGGATGAGCAGGGCCAGGATCAGCGAGTTCATGTCGTCGCTTGGCCGTTGAAGTCGTCGTCGATCGGAAGGGCGTTGGGATCGTCCACGCCATGATCGAGATAAACGCGGTAGCAAACGATCAGCAGCAACGCACCGACGGCGAAACTGATGACGATTGCAGTAAGAATGATGTCGGGTGGCAGCGGATCCATCAGAGTGGCGCTGGGCGCGCTTTCGTGAGTAACGAACGGAGCCTCCGCCCGGCGCGTATAGCCGCCGATGGTGATCAGCAGAAGGTTGGTGGCATTCGAGTAGAGGCCGAAGCCCATTACCAGCCGGATTAGATTGGGCCGCAGGATCATGTAGGTGCCAGCGCCGAACAGTACGGCGATGGCGATTGCCATCGGCAGCTCCATCAGCGGCCCTCCCGCGCCATCTCGACGAAGATGGTCATTAGCGTGCCGAGGCAGATCAGGTAGACGCCGAGGTCAAAGAAGGTCGCCGTGGGAAGCTCGATCTCGCCCATCAGCGGCAGATGGAAGAAGAGAATCCGGTTGTCCATATACGGCTTCCCGAGCAGCAACGGCACCGTACCGTTCATTACCGAGATCAGCAGTCCGACGACCGAGATCTTCCACCACTTGATGCGCGCTGCGCCCTCGCTTCCGAAAGCGAGCAAGTACATGGCTCCGGCGCCGGCCGCCATCACGCCGGCGATGAAGCCGCCGCCGGGCAGATTGTGGCCTTGCAAGAAGATGATGATCGAGACGTAAAGCGTCAGAGGAATTGCCAGGCGCGCGACCATGCGCAGGATGGGGGTATCGCCGGTCATGCAGCGCTCCGTCTGCTACGCAGCAAGCCGTAGACGAGCAATCCGACGACGACCAGAACGGTGATCTCGCCGTTGGTATCGATCGCCCGGAAATCGACGATGATGACGTTCACCGCGTTCGAGCCGCCGGCTTCCGCCAACGTCCGACCGAGATAGTCTTGCGCCAGATTGTTGACCTCGCGCAACCCGGGACTCGTACTCAGCATGACGAACGTGAACATCGTGACCGCGACCGCCGCCGACAGCGCGAGATGGGTCAAACGGCCGAGCGTCGTGAAACGCTCCGGCTTGAACGGCGGCAGGAAGTAGAGGATGAGAAGGATGAAAATGGTCGACACCGTCTCGATGAGAATCTGCGTGAGCAGGATGTCGGGCGAACGGTAGAGTACGAACAGCAGCGCGGTGAGAAAGCCGTTCGTCGTAAGCGCGATCGCCGAACCGATGCGAGTGCGGGAACGCACGACCAATACCGCCGAGATGCTCAATAGCAGGCAGATGACCACGCCGTACCATTGAATCTCGGCCATCCGCACGTGAGCGTCGCGAAGCGATAGACCGCCGCGCTGCAAGCCGTAGAGGCTCAGACCGACGGAAAACGCGAGCGTCCCGCCGAGGTACCATCGCAGCGAACCGTTCTGCCAACGGGTGCTATAGGCCACGGCGAGCTTGCTCACGGTCTCCAGCATGCGGTCCCAGACGCGCGAGCAGGAAGGCCATCTTCCGCCGGCGGCGCGCCACGCGTTCGCTCGTGCCTGCGCGCGGTAAATCACGATGCCGAGCGCAATCGTGACAAGGCTCAAAACGATGGGTCCCGCGTGTGAAGGAATCAGCGAGATGTGCACGTGCGCGAGCGGCGCCGAGGAGAATTCCGCGGTCAGGTGCTCGGTCAGCGGCGTGGCGAGGCCGAGCAGCAGTGCGAGTCCGGCCAACAGCGCCGGCGGAATCCACAGCACGGGGCTGGCCTCGTGTGCCTTCCGTGCGGCCTCGGTCTCTTCGCCGCAAAACACGCCCAGGATCAGCTTGAAGCTGACGGCGAACAGGAACGCGTTCGATAGCACGGCGCTTGCCAGAATGAAGCGGTCCGCGAGCGGCGCGACCGACCCGTGTCCGTGCAACAAGCCGCCGTAGAGCGCTTCCTTGGCGTGGAAGCCGAGCAGTGGAGGCAGTCCGGCCATTGACAAGGCAGCGATCGTGCAAACAAGAAAGGTTACCGGCATACGACGGCGCAGCCCTCCGAGCAGCCGAATGTCGCGCGTGTGGGTGGCGTGCTCGACGATGCCGGCAACCAGAAACAGCGAACCTTTATAGGTGGCGTGCGTGACGATACCGAGGGCGTCTTGGCTGGCCGCCCCGAGGCCGTACTGCATCGTCAACAAGCCCAAAGCGGCGACCGTGCTGCGCGCGAGCAACGCTTTCAAGTCGGTTTCGGTAAAGGCCTGGGCCGAGGCCCAGACCATCGTGATCAGTCCGATCGGAACGAGAATTCCCGACCAAAGGGGGGAACTGGAAAAAATCGGCAGCATGCGGCCCATCAGGAAGACGCCGGCTTTCACCATCGTCGCGGCGTGCAGGTAGGTCGAGACTGGGGTTGGTGCGACCATCGCCTTGGGCAACCAGAAGTGGAACGGCCACTGGGCCGATTTGGTAAGCGCTCCAGCTAGTACCAGCAGCAACATCGGGCCGAACAGGGGAGAAGCTGCCAGTTTGGTTCGCAGGGCCTCGCTCGTGGCGATCTCGCTGATGCCGAAGGTGCCGCAGACGCCTCCGATCAAAATGAAACCGGCCATCATTACCATGCCGCCGATCGCCGTGACCTGCAGCGCCGTCAGCGCGCCTTTGCGGGCCTCGTCACGCTCGTACCAGAAGCCGATAAGAATGAATGAGGTAAGGCTCGTCAACTCCCAGAAAACGAACAGCAGAACCAAGTCGTCGGCCAGCGCCACACCCAGCATCGCTCCCATGAACGCCGTCAAGGCGGCGTAGAACTGGCCGAGGCGGCGCGCAGGCAACTCGGGCATGTAGGCGAGCGCGTAGATTCCAACAAGCGTACCAATGCCGGAGATGAGCGAGGCGAATAACAGGCCGAAGGCGTCGGCTCGAAACGCCAGGGAGATGTTCAGACCAGGAATCCAAGGCCGATGCAGGGCAGGGATCGGTCCGGTGCCGATATGCGTCGCGAGTCCGGCGCACTGCACGACGCAGGTGACGGCGGCGGCGACCATCAGTAGGCCCGTCAGACGTCCGCTAAAACGGCCGACGAGCAGCGCAACGATTGCCGCAGCAAAGGGAACAAAAACGATGAACGGAAGCGTTGCGCCGGCCTCAACCATGCAAGATAACCACGTTCGTCCTCCGGCCGCCCGAGCAACACCCGTTCGCGGAAGACCGCTCGTCCCGACTACACTCGACGAAATCCTTCCCGCGTGCGGCGATCTACGAGAAGGGCAGCCGAGAGCGTCACGGCGCCCATATGGCAGGGTGATCGGCGGAAAACTACCACGATGATTAGCGGATGCAAGGTGCTTCAGATTTCTTCCGGGCCGCAAGCGCCGCGCCATAGGCGCCCATCAGCTGCGGATGCGGCGGCAGTCGGACCGACTCGCCGCATGCCTCGCCGAGCATCTCGCGGACGGCGCGGTTGCGCGCCACGCCGCCCGACAGCATGAGAGGACTTCGCAGGCCGACGCTGCGGATCATTGCCAGCACGCGGCTGACGAGCGAGCGGTGCAGTCCGCGCAGAATCGATTCGACGCGTGCTCCACGGGCGAGCAACGAAATGATCTCGGATTCTGCGAACACCGTGCAGGTACTCGAGATCGCGTCTTCTTGCGGCGCCGACAAGGCCAGATCGCCGATCTCCTCGACGGCGACGGCTAGGCGCGCGGCGGAATGCTCGAGGAATCGGCCGGTGCCGGCGGCGCACTTGTCGTTCATCACGAAGTCGAGAGCGCGGCCGGCGTCGCCGATAACGATCACTTTGGTATCTTGGCCGCCGATGTCGACCAGCGTGCCGGGCTCGCCGAGCGCGCGGTATACGCCGGCCGCGTGACAAGTGATTTCGGTGATGCTGCGGGCCGCCTCCGGGACGAGTTTGCGTCCATAACCCGTTGCAATTACCGGCAAATCAGGAGACGCGGCGCAGGCTCGACGGAGTTCTTCTACCATCCGCGCGGCCTGCTGGTCGATCAGCGGGTGAGCCGGCTCGATCTTCCAAGCCACTAGGGTGCCGTCGCCTGCCGCGGCCACGGCCTTGCACGTCGTCGAACCGGCGTCCAGCCCGATTGCCGCGACCCCTGGGTCCAGCGTTTCGACCACCACGCGGCCGCCGCCACCGTCCGCCGCGACGGCCACCTATGCGGCCTCCATCGTTTCGATGAAGGCATCGAGCCGAGCGTCGACTTGCTCGTCGGAGTAGGCACGCGGGTCGTTGTGGTCCGCATCGAGCAGCAAAGCCGGTACTCCGATCTCGGCGGCAAGGCGATCGCGCTGGTCGATTTGACCGAGCGAGTAAGGTTTGCAGGATCGGTCCGAGTGGAGGATTGCTCCGTTCAGTTGAAACGCGTCGACCAAGCGTCGCATGTGGGCGAGCTTGTCTCCGGTCGAGCGGTTGAGAATCGGGTGCAGGTAGACCTTGGCCGAAGCTGTCAAGGGATCCGAGGCGTCCATCATCGGAGCAAGCTCGCCCCAAGCGTAGGTGTAGGTCGAGACCACTACGTTGACGCCGCTGCGGCCAAGGTGCTTCGAGAGTTTTCCGATCTTGTACCAGACCGGGAGGTTGTCCCACAGTACGCGCAGTCGTTCTTCGCGAATCGCGCCTACGCCTCGATCGATACGCCGGTCGATTTCTTCCAACAGCGCGCGGTAGAAGGCGAGGGTTTCGGGCTCGCCGCGCAGGTCGACGATCGGGCCCATGTTGATGAATCCGTCGAAGGCGGTGATCGGCGAGGGTCGGTGCTGCGCGCGATCGAGAATTTGCAACCACAATTCCGAGCACTCCTTGCCCGCGTTGACGATCTCCTGGAGCCGCGCCACCGACATCCTGCGTCCGGCGACTTTCTCCGCCACGGGAATCAGTCCTTCGATTTGTTCCCGGACGAAATCGAGTTGATGCTGCTCGGCTTGCTCGTACAGGAAGGGCGTATCGATCACGTAGAGCGGCACGTCGAAGTGCGCCGCGAGCACACGGTACCAATACAGTACGGTTTGGCAGATATTGTTGCAGCAGAGCAGAAGGTCCGGCCGCGGCAGCCTTCCCATCGGCGTCTTGCCTGAGATCGCGGCGCCGATGTCGGTGCGTGCGTACGAGCAGATGTCGCGTGAGTAGCCGGCATTTTCGGCTTCGATGGAGAGGGCCTCGGCCTGGCGCCGCGCGCCGCAGAGCGCGGCGTGGTTTTCGGGATAGATGAGGAAGAAGTCGAGCGCCCGCAGGATTTCGATCGGCGCTCCTGAAGTCACCCACGCAACCTTTCTTACGCCGTTGGCGTAACGCCCTTCGAGGTAGTGTCGCGACATGAGTTCCTTCATGCGCGCGGTACGGACCAGCGGCGGGCTGAGGGGATCGCCGGCAGCCGGCCGCAGGGCGCGCAACTTCTGCTCGTCACGGACGCGCTGCCACGCGAGGTAACCCCTGCCGAGCAGCCGGTAATTGATCAGATGCGCCAGGTAACGTTGCGGCGTCACTGGAGCGTTTCCACGAAGGCTTCGATGCGGGTCAGGGCCTGGTTCGACAGGCTCCCGCCCATCTCGAACTCGACGTGCAGAAGGGGCAACTCGAAAGCGGCCAGATGCCGCCGGAGTTGCGGCAGATCGAACAGTTCCGGTTCGCAGAACTTCGGGTCGTAGACCAGCAGGCCTCGGGCCCCGAGTTCGCGCATGCGTTGTGCCAGCTCCTCGCTGCGTGTCGGAATTGGCGAGCCACGCGTGGGATCGGCCGGGCAATCGAGCAGGCTCTCGGCCATCCGAACATAGGGCGCTTGGCTCTCACCCGGCGGATAGAGCCGGCGACTACAGCAAGCCAGGTCGTCGGCTACGATGCGCGCCCCGGCCGCGTTGATTTGATCGAACAAATCCATCGGCTCCGGGACGATGCCGGAAATCATTAGGGCCACGCCGTCATCGCTGCGGGCGCCGCGAGGTGCGGCCTCGGCGGCCTCGATGAAGTCCTCGGCCGGCAGGTACTCGCGCGAGCGCAGTAGGCTGAAATAGTCACGGTCGCTCAAGTCGACTCTGTCGCGGCCTCGCGCGAGTTCGGCCAGCGCTCGGTCGGCGGCTTCTTCGCGCTCGACCGCCTCGAGCAGCTCGGCATCATCGGGCCGCCGGCCCGAAATCGCCGCCAGTTCTTCTCCGAGACGTTGCAACTCGGCCGCCAGGTACTTCGTTGCGCTGGGACCTTCGCGCCGTGGCAGGTAGAGCGTGCATACCTTCTGCTTGGGCCGCATGAAGTCGATCAGTACCGAGGCCATTCCTTGAAGCGCGTCGCAGGTATGGGGAACCAGAAGCACGCTGGCGACATCGAGGCCGCCCTGCACGAGAAACGATGCGGCGTTGCGCACGATGGCACAGGTGTAGGCCTGAAAATGAGCGTTGCCCTCGATCGGATCGACTTCCGGGGGACCCCAGACCTCCATCGGATAGAATCCGTGTGCCCGCAGTAACGCGCGCGGGTAATGGATCGGCATGACGGCGGCAATGCGCTCGCCGCGGTCGCACGCACGGGCGACGATCTCCGCTCTGCTGGGAAGCTCTCGCATTCGCCAACGAGCAAACCATTGCGCCGCGGCCGTGTCGAATCCGCCGCGGGCGGGCTTTGTTGCCGGCATGCGCGGGCCGGCGTGCTATGATTCGGTCCGGTGGACCGGAGGAGATTCATGAAGAAGGTCTGGGGTGTTGCTGCGGCTGGCGCCTTGCTGGGCCGAGATGCGCTTTCCGCGTCCGGCGCGCGAGCGAGTTCGGGCGCGACTGGCGAGCGAGCGACCGGTCAGCTGACGCTGCGCGAGATCGCCAGACGCGAACTCCACCACGGCGAAGGCGTGTTTCTCAATCCCTTCAGTACGCGCAAGCATGGAAATTTGTGGAAAGTGCTGCGCTGGAAGCTGCTCGACCGCAACCGGTTCCGAGCTTTCTACGATCAGCAACCAACGGTTCAAGTGCGTTGCGACGCCGGTGTCGAACGGCAAGAAGACGGATGCAGCATCACCTTCATCAAGCACGCGTGCGTGATGATCCGCGACGCCGGCCGAGTCTTGTTGGTAGACCCGATGTTCTTTGGCCTGATCGGTTTTCACGATTATCGCCCTCTGGCTTTCGATCCTCGCCGCTTGCCGGCGCCGGACCACGTCCTGATTACGCACGGGCACTACGACCACTTGGACAAATCCTCGCTTGCCGTCCTGCCGCGCGACACCCACGTGGTCTCGCCGCTGGGCTACGACGGCGTGTTCGATGACCTTGGCATGAGCAACCGTAGCCGCTTGGACTGGTACGAATCCTACCACGACGGTAAGCGTGAGATCATGCTTTTGCCGTGCAATCACTGGACGATGCGCAATCCGCTCGTCGGACCGAACCGATCGCTGTGGGGGTCCTATCTTCTGAAAGGCGCCAGCGGCTTCAACATTTTCATTTCGGGCGACGCGGCTTATTTCGACCACTTCGCAGAAATCGGCCGCCTGGCTCCGATCGATCTGGCGATATTCAATCTCGGAGCTTACGAGCCGAGGTGGTTCATGGCTTCCTCGCACATGAATCCACAGGAGACGGTGCGTGCGATGGAGGAGTTGGGCGCGAAAAGACTGATGATCGTCCATTGGGGAACCTTCCGGCTGGGCGATGAGCCGGTGCATTTCCCGCCGAGAGACATCCGTCACGAATTGGAGCGCCGGGGTATGCTCGCTCGGTTGGTGCACCTCGAGCACGGGTCGACCTATCGGCTCGGCGATGCCTGAGAGATCGACATCCAATTACCGTCTGCCTACGGTCGGAGCTATAGTGAATCCGTGCTGCGTGGCGCAGCATGTTCGCGCCTTAGTCCCAATCGAGGCGTCGAGGACAAGCCCCCCCCTCCGGAGGATGAAACAAATGGCTCGTGAAGCAGAGGTGCTACGTTACCATGAGAGTGGCCGCCCTGGAAAAATCGAGGTAACCGCGACCAAGCCCTGTGCGACCCAACGAGACCTCGCCCTTGCCTATACGCCCGGGGTGGCCGTGCCGTGCAAGCACATCGAAGCCGATCCTGACAAAGCCTACGACTATACCGCCAGGGGCAATCTCGTTGCCGTCCTGACCAACGGTACCGCCGTCCTCGGTCTCGGTAACATCGGACCGTTGGCGGCGAAACCGGTCATGGAAGGCAAGGCGGTACTCTTCAAACGGTTTGCCGATATCGACGTGTTCGATATCGAACTCGACGCTCGTGATCCAAAGGATGTGATCGCCGCGGCGAAACTCGTCGCTCCGACGTTCGGCGGCATCAATCTCGAGGACATCAAGGCGCCGGACTGCTTTGCGATCGAGGAGCAGCTTCAAAAAGAACTCGATATTCCGGTCTTTCACGACGACCAACATGGAACGGCGATTATTTCCGGGGCTGCTCTGCTCAACGCTCTCGAAATCGTCGGCAAGGATCTCGAAAACGTGCGTGTCGTCATTAACGGCGCGGGAGCTGCGGGAATCGCCTGCGCGGGGCTGTATCGGTTGCTCGGTCTCGACCCGGCAAACCTCATTCTCTGTGACAGTAAGGGGGTGATCTACGAAGGGCGCGAACGGGGGATGAACCCGTACAAAGAGCGCTACGCGGTCAACACCTCCTTGCGTACGCTCGAACAAGCGCTCGTCGGAGCCGACGTGTTCGTCGGCGTGTCCGTGGCGAATATCCTCACCGGCGACATGATTCGTGCGATGAACGAGAAGCCGATCGTGTTTGCGTTGGCAAATCCTGATCCGGAGATCCCATACGAAGATGCGCGGGCCGCTCGTGCCGACGTGATCATGGCGACGGGGCGGTCGGATTATCCCAACCAGGTGAATAACGTTCTTGGTTTTCCGTTTATCTTCCGAGGTGCGCTGGATACTCGCGCCAAAACCATCAACGCGGAGATGCGAATTGCGGCGGTGCAAGCGCTAGCGGCTCTTGTGCGAGAAGATGTTCCCGATGACGTTCGAAGCGCTTACGCAAACGCGGAGCTTGAATTCGGCCCCGACTACATCATCCCCAAGCCGTTGGATCCACGGGTGTTACTTCGCGTCGCACCGGCCGTGGCGCGTGCAGCGGTCGCGACCGGTGTAGCACGAAGGCGCATTGATCTAGAGCAGTATCCTCTCGAGCTCGAGAAGAGGCTCGGGTATGCGCGCGAGGTCGTGCGCCGCATTTACATCATGGCGGCACGCGAACCTCGGACCATCGTTTTTCCAGAAGGCGAGGAAGAAAAGATCATCCGTGCGTGTCAGGTAATCACAGAGGAAAATATCGGCCAGCCTATTCTCTTGGGGTCTCGCTCTGCGATCCAGAAGGCGGCGGAAAAGCACAATTACAGCCTCGATGGCGTGCGCATCGAGACGCCCGAGATCGCTCCCATGTTTGAGCAGTATTGCGAAGAGATCTACCGGCGTCGACATCGCAAGGGCGTGACGCGAGAAATGGCGCGCACGTTGATGAAAGACCCGAATTATTTCGGTTCCATGATGGTCCAGATGGGCGACGCGGACGGTTTGATATCTGGGCTGACGATGAACTATCCGGACACGATACGCCCGGCGCTCCGGGTGATCTCGCGCGAGAAGGGTCGAAGCATCGTCGCCGGTCTATACGTGATCATCTTCCAGAAAGAAGTGTTCTTCTTTGCCGATACGACCGTCAACATTGAGCCGACTGCAGAACAGCTCGCCGAGATCGCCATCGGTGCGGCGGAGATTGCACGTAAGCTGCATGTCGAACCACGTGTCGCAATGCTCTCGTTTTCCAATTTTGGCAGCGTTAAACATCCGCTGGCCGAGAAGGTAAGCGAGGCCTCGCGCATTCTGCGCGCAAAAGACCCGTCGTTTGAGGTCGACGGGGAGATGCAGGCCGATACGGCGGTCGAGTCCAACAAGCTTGCGAATCTCTTTCCGTTCAGTCAATTGCAGTCGAGAGCCAATGTCCTCGTGTTCCCGGACCTGCAGTCGGGTAACATCGCCTATAAATTGCTCGAGCGCTTGGGTGGGGCTCGGACGATCGGTCCGATCTTGATGGGTCTCGAAAAGCCGGTGCATGTTCTCGAGAGGGGTTGCTCGGTCGACGCGATCGTTCGTATGGCTGCCGTCGCGGTGATTGAGGCGCAGCGTCCGTCGTAGGCCGGGCGCGCGCGTCGTGATCGGATGACGCAGTGGAAGAAGCGGAAAAACATCTCGCTCAAAGAGTCTTCGAACTCAACCAGACCGCAGCGCACGATCGTTCCCTTCGGGGATACTACGGATACAGTCAGATTCTCGGATTGGACTTGGTTGGGCAATGCGTCGAGATGTTGGACCGGAAGCGTGAGAAAATACGTGTTCTCGACATCGGCTGTGGCAGTGGACTGGCACTCCGTGAGTGCGCCGAAGCCATTGAGCAGAGAGGACTCAGTCGATACTTCGCATTCTCCGGTATGGGACTGAACTGGTACAAGCGGATGCACATTGCGCCGAACCGCTTTCTGTTGAGTGGGCTCTACCATTATCACCATCGGGGCGCACGCTTTGATCTCATCGTGTCGGTGTTCGCCTTTCACTACTTCTGGCACAAGCTCGAGGGTATCGAGAAGATTCACAATGAGCTTCTCGCCGAGCAAGGTGTAGCCGTTCTTCATTTTCCGGGTTACCTCAACCAGGTGCCCGACGCGCAACCAATGCCGGCTGTTGGCGAAGCCGCCGGCAACGAAAGCTTCTCGCGTTTTCTCGAACGATTTCAATCCGGCAACGCCGCACCGCGATTCGAGTACTGTCAGGTGCCGCTCTACAGCGATGATGACGATTGCGCATTGCTCGACGAATGTCCGCGCCTACGCTTCCAACGGGAGGAAGGGACGAATCTGGATTTTGGTTTGGCCTTGAAAGGCTTCGGTATCGTTCCGGCAGGGTTTTCATACGAGCATCAGGCGGTGTCGCGTCCCCAGTACGTGCTGTCGCGATATGCGTGGCGAGCGCCGGAGGCGCGAGGCGTCTCGGAAGACACGGGCCTAGAAGTGACGCAGATGCGTCGCTACCGTGCCGTCAGGCCTTCTCCCAGCGAAGATACCGCCGATCTGGAGATCGCGGTACACGCTTTGTTCTCTCAGACGGTGGTGCTCTTTTTCCCGGGATCTTCAGAGAGCCTGGACAGCAGTGCCCTACCGTTCTCGTTCATGGCGAACAATGTTCAGGAAGCGGGGTTGGGAGCAGCTGTCCGCTGCAATAATCCCCTGCCTGGCGAAGCCTCGCGCACGGAGATGCTTCGCGGTCATCTTCAGCAACTGTTACAGTACGTGCGAGAAAACGCGCGCTCTATTTGCGGAATGGAGCAGCCGGAGCTTGCCATGGTCGGGTATTCGGCCGGCGCCAGCGCCGTCGCGGCGTTTGCGGCGGAGTATCCGGAAGTAAAAAAGATTTTGCTCTTGGCGCCCTCTTTCGACGTGACGCCAGACGTTCTCGAGCGGGGACTGGGAAAGTTCCGAGGTGAGGTCTACATCGTGGTAGGGCAGCTCGACGAGCTTCTGACGGATTCGGATGCGCACTGGTTCTTCGAAGCGGCGACGAGCGCACAAAAGAAACGCTGCGTGCGGATCCCGAACTGTAACCATTCCTTCGACGGTGAGTACAATCAAAGTCTGGTTCGGCACGCGCCGTTATGGGCGTTCGGCGATAATCCAGAGTTCCCGCCGGTCGAACTGTCGTTTGGCTGACAAGCCTTGCATCAAACGTTTTCTGCCGTAAAGTCGCTGTTCCGCTAACGAGAGGAGTATGCCATCGATGGATTTCGGTATCTGCACCTTTCCGACCGAATACGGTATGCAGCCAAGCGAACTGGCACGTGCGGTCGAGGATCGTGGCTTCTCATCGCTGTGGTTTGCCGAGCACACCCACATTCCGGTCTGCCGCGAGACACCGTGGCCGGGCGGCGCCGAACTGCCCAAGGAGTACTACTACTCCTATGATCTCTTTGTCGCTCTGACGGCCGCGGCGGTGGCCACCCGCCGTATCCAAGTTGGTTCGGGGCTGTGCCTGGTACCTCAGCACGACCCGATCACCTTGGCCAAAACGGTGGCGACCCTGGATCGGGTTTCCGAAGGTCGATTCTTGTTCGGCATCGGTGGCGGTTGGAACGTCGAAGAAGCTGCGAATCATGGCACCGACTTCTCCCGGCGCTGGAAGCTGATGCGTGAACGGATCGAGGCGATGAAAGCGATTTGGGCCAACGACGAGGCCGCCTACCACGGCTCGATGGTGGATTTCGAGCCGATCTTCTCCTGGCCCAAGCCGGTGCAGAAACCACATCCGCCGATTTACATCGGCGGCGCCGCACCCTGGGCCATTCGTCGCGCCGTGCGCTATTGCGACGGTTGGATTCCGATCGGCGTGCGCGACGACATCCTGGGTCGAATCCCGGAGCTTCGCCGTGCCGCCGAGGAGGCGGGTCGCGATCCCGATTCGCTGAAGGTTCTGATCTACTGGGCGGTTCCCGACAAGGCGGCACTCGAGCAGTACCTCGAGGCGGGCGTTTCCAGCGCCATCTTCGCATTGCCGTCGGTGACGGCCGACGAGGCGATGCCCCTGCTTGACCGATACGCCGGGCTGGCCGAGTCTCTGGGCTGAGGTGGCTAAGCCGGCCTACCAGAGGGCGGAGCTTGATCGGTTTCGCGACGCTTTTCGCGCGTTCCTAGCCTTGGAAGTCACGCCTCATCTCGAGGCTTGGGAGAGCGAGGGGAAGATCTCTCGCGCGTTTTGGCGGGCGATGGGGCGGCAGGGATATCTATGCCCCTGGCTCGGGGAAGACGTCGGCGGCAGCGCCGCGGAGTTCGGCTATTCGGTCGTCATCTGTGAGGAACTCGGCCGCTTGGGCGCGATGGCGGTGCAGACCGCGGTTTCGGTCCATTCCGATATCACGGTTCCTTACCTTGACCGCTATCTTGGCGACGAGCTGCGCCGGCGCTGGCTTCCGGGCTGCGCGAGCGGAGAAACGATCACCGCGATCGGCATGACGGAACCGGGAGCCGGCAGCGATCTCGCCGCGATTCGCACCACCGCGGTGCGTGACGGCGACGATTACATCATCAACGGACAGAAGACGTTCATCACGAACGGCATCTCCTGCGATTTGATCGTCGTCGCCGCCAAAACCGACACTGCCGCAGATCCGCCGCATCGAGGAGTCAGCTTGATCGCGGTGGAGGCGGGTAAGGCGGGCTTGCTCAAGGCCCGCAAACTCGAGAAGATGGGGCAGCGCGCCGGCGATACGGCCGAAATCTTCTTCGAGGACTGCCGCGTACCACGCGCGCACTTGCTCGGTCGCGAAGGCGATGGGTTCCGTTACTTGATGGAGAACTTGCAACGCGAGCGCCTGATGATTGCGATCGCCGCGCAGGTAGCGGCAGAGCAGATCCTCGACAAGACGCTTCCTTACGTTCGAGAACGACGGGTCTTCGGAAGGCCGGTTGCGGCCTTTCAGCACAACGCGTTCAAGCTTGTCGAGCATGCGACGCAGATAGAAATCGGCCGCACGTTCCTCGATAGCGTGATCGATGAGTTCATTGCGGGAGAGGACATCACTCGGCGCGTTTCAATGGCCAAATGGTGGATGAGTGACATGGCCAACCGTGTGGCTTACGATGCCGTGCAATTGCACGGCGGCTACGGCTATATGAGTGAAGTTCCGGTATCTCGCGATTTCGTCGACGTCCGGGCGATTCCGATCTATGCTGGTTCGAACGAAGTTATGAAACTGATTCTTGCGCGAATGCTCGAACTTCTCGACTGATGGCGGCACGCGCGAAGCAAGGAGAGCAGGCAATGCAGGCCGCCGAACGCAAACCAGGCAAAGAAGACATCAGCAGAGCCAAGCGCGTCCAGAATTACGCCTACAAGAAGCGATTCTACCAGGATCAAGAGGTCGCCGCCGATTACGATTTTCATCGTTGGGGCACACCGGCGCGGGCCAAACGCAACATCAAAAAATGGCGCACGATCTTGGCCGCGCTCGACCGTACGGAAGGTGTCGACCGGATTCTCGATCTGCCGTGCGGTACCGGCCGCTTTACAGGCAGGCTGGCCGAGTGCGGCTACCAGGTCGTCGGCTCGGATATCTCTCTCGAGATGATGCAGATGGCGCGTGACAAAGCCGGCCCGATCGAGGGACTGCGTGGTTACGTGCGCGCAGACGCAGAGCATCTGCCGCTGGCCAGTGCAGCCGTCGATTGCGTCATGTCGATTCGTTTTCTGTTCCATATCGATGCGGCGACGCGGGTGCGTATTCTTTCAGAGATGGGACGGGTGTCCCGTAGGTGGCTCATTCTCGATTACCGGCACAAGTACTGTTACCGCTACGCGATGTGGAAACTTCGCTGGACCCTTGGGTTGACGAAGACGCCGCTGGCGCGCGTCAGCCGAGCCGAGGTCGATCAAGAACTCGACGCCGCCGGACTCGAAGTCGTTACGATCCTGCCGGTCACGCGCATCTTCTCCGACAAGTGGATCGTGCTGGCACGCAAGAAAGGCTGAGGACGGCTTTCGGCACGGCCAGCATGCGACTCAAGCACCGGCGGCGGCAGGACTATCCCGAACGCAAACAGGGCGATCTCGAGCTTACCGCGTTCGGTGACGTTCGCATCAGCGAGCGCATCGGCGAGGGCGTGACCTGCGTCGTCTACGGTGGCCAGTGGCGTGGCCGCGAAGTCGTGCTCAAGCTCTACAAGGCTGGCGCGATCGAGCGGCACCACCGGCTGCTCGGTGAGGAACTCGTGGAGTTCGAGTACCGTCGCAATCGCGCCTTCTACGACGCCGAGGGCATGGCGCGTTACGTTGCCGAACCGCTCGCCTACCTCTCGAGTGGCGGGGTCGCCGCACTCGTGCAGGAACGGCTGCACGGGGAGCTGTACTACCATTATTACCAGCGCTGTGGCGGTCGGATCCCAGCGGCGCTGTTCGACGGCGTTCGCGAGATCGTGAGCTTGGCCCACGGCGCTGGGCTCTACGACGTCGACTTACACGCGGGCAACGTCATGGTGGTTGACGGCGCCGACGGGCGTCCGACGCCCAAGTTGTTTGATTTTAATTTCATCCCTTTCTACGTCCATCCGCCCAACCCCTTTGTTGCGCTACTGCTCAAGCTCAAGTTGATCGACTTGCGTTCGCGCGATCTGCGCAAGCTCGAGAACTTTCACGACTTCCGCCGCTTCGAACGTAAGCTGAAGCGCTTCAGCAAACGCTCCTAGGACGTAAAGACGTTTGGCCTGGGTGAGACCGCTCACCCAAGCGACCACCAACGCCGCCGCAGAAAAAGACTCGAACTTGTTGGTGAGCGGAAAAAACCGATCGTCCACCCGCGAGCGATCATCGCCGATCCGTGAACGAAAGGCTGCTCCAGCCTTGTCAGGCGATCAAACCGCGCTCACGAAGCGCGACTTCGGTGCGTCGCATTCCCTCGACGATGTCGACCTTGGGCTCGTAGCCGAGCAAGCGCCGTGCCTTCTCGATCGAAAACGATTCGGATTTGCTCAGCATCAGCATGGTCTGGCGATTGGCTTCGGTATGCCTGCCGATCAGGCGGAAAAGCCGGCGGGCGCTTTCCGCCACGCCAATGGCGGCTGCCGTCGACATCGAGCGAGGGGGGGCGCTCTTGCCGGGCCCGCGCATGGGGTGAGGGGAGAACTCTGTGTGTGCGCACCGCCGTCCCTCCTCTCGAT
>CAZJCO010000011.1:0-19799 GCA_964544375.1 uncultured Myxococcales bacterium | reverse complement strand
GTCCCGGATAGGAATCCTCCGCGCGGCCCGTAGCGGTGCCGCGGGGAGGTAGCCTGATGCCCGCACTCAAGAAGAACAGAGCGGTCGAAGCGTTCTGGAAGATCCATGCCTGGCTCTACCGACGCTCGGGCGGCAAGCTCGGCGGAAAGACGCTCGGAATGCCGGTCCTCTTGCTGACGACCAAGGGTCGCAAGAGCGGCCGCGAGCGCTCGGTTGCGCTTACCCACTTGGTCGACGGTGGGCGCTATGTGGTGATTGCTTCGTATCTCGGAGAGCCGCGCCACCCGGCTTGGTGGCTCAACCTCTGCGCCGATCCCCACGCCAGCGTGCAGGTAGGCGGTCGCACGATCGCCGTACGCGCACGCGAGGCCGAAGGCGAAGAACGCGAACGCCTGTGGCGGCAGATGGCGAGCGCCATGCCGGACTACGACGTTTACCAACAGCGAACCAGCCGCCGGATTCCGGTCGTCGTATTGGAGCCGATCTCATGACGATGCAACGAACCCCGCTGCTGCTTTCCCGTTTAATGGATCGCGGTGCCTGGATTGCGCCGCGCGAGGAAGTCGTCACCCGCAGGGCTTCGGGATGCCATCGTTACTCCTATGCCGACGAGTGTACGCGGGCGCACCGCCTGGCTCACGCGCTGGACGAACGGGGTATTGCCGTCGGCGACCGTGTCGCCAGTTTCCTGTGGAACGGCCACCGGCATCTCGAACTCTACCACGCGGTTCCCTCGATGGGTGCGGTGCTCCACACGCTCAACATTCGGCGCTCGCCCCGCGATCTGGTCTACATCGTCAATCACGCGGCCGATCGCATCGTCTTCGTGGACGCCGATCTCCTGCCGCTGATGGAAAAGATCGCCGGCGAACTGCCGACGGTTGAACTTTACGTCGTGTGCTCCGACGACCCCGATTGGAAGACCTCGCTCGAGCCTGCGATCGATTACGAAGACTTCATTGCTGGTAAGTCCGAGCATTACGATTGGCCCGAGCTCGACGAGAACGCGCCAATGGGGCTATGCTACACCAGCGGCACGACCGGCAATCCCAAGGGTGTCATGTACACTCACCGTTCTACCTACCTTCATACGATGGCGGTCGCGATGACCGACGTCATGAGCCTGTCGGCGACCGACTCGGTCTGTGAGATCGTGCCGATGTTCCACGCCATGAGCTGGGGGTTGCCGTTTACTGCGACGATGCTCGGTGCCAAGCAGGTTCTGCCTCACCGTTTCATGGATCCGACGGGTTTGCTCGACTTGATGGCGAGTGAACGCGTGACGATCTCGGCCGGCGTGCCGACGATTTGGCAAGGAGTGCGCGCGGCGATCGAGGCCGAGCCGGGCCGCTGGGACCTTTCGGCACTCGATCGCGTGACCTGCGGCGGCGCGGCGCCGCCGGTGTCGTTGATTCGTTGGTTCCAAGAAACGCTCGGCGTCGAAATGATCCAGGGCTGGGGCATGACCGAGACCAACCCGCTGGGTACGGTCTCGCGGCGCGTGGCCAAACGCGCGCAGTCGACGGTGCGCAGTCCGGAACGCTACGCCGATATGGCCAAGGCGGGACTGCTGATTCCCGGTCTGGAGATGGAAATCATGGACGACGAGTTTCGCCCGCTACCGCACGACGGCGAGCGCGTCGGCGAGCTAGTCATTCGCGGACCGTGGATTGCCGCGCAGTACTATCACGATCCGCAACCGGACAAATTCCGCGACGGCTGGTTGGTCACCGGCGACGTCGCCAAGATCGATCCGGAACAATACCTCATCATTGCCGACCGCTCGAAGGATCTGATCAAGTCCGGCGGGGAATGGATCAGCTCGGTCGACTTGGAGAACCATATCGTGGGACTAGCCGGGGTGGCGCAGGCCGCGGTGGTGGCCCAACCCCATCCCCGGTGGGACGAACGTCCGGTTGCCCTGATCGTCTGCGGCGACGGCGCCGACGTGTCTGCGCAGCAGGTGCTGGCTCACTGCGCCGAGTCCTTCGCCAAGTGGCAGCTCCCCGACGACGTTCTTCGGGTGGATTCGCTGCCGCTAACGTCGACCGGCAAGATCGACAAGAAGAAGATTCGTGCCGAGCTCGTGGCACAGGGCTATCGGCTGCCCGATCTTCGTGCCGCCAGCGACTCTTCCGGCGGTTAGAGCGCGCGCGGCTTGCGACCGTGGGTGCGCGCCCTCAGGCCGAGCAGGTAGTCGGCGAACTTGCGGGCCGCGCGCATGTAACGTTCGATCTCGCCGTCGGAAAGCCCCGGAGTCTCTTCTTCGAGCGCGCGGCGAAAGTTTTCTAGCTCGTTGGCGAGCAGGCGTTCCATCAGCAGTCGTTGCAAGTCGCGGTCGGCCACCTGAGGCTCATCCCAGCAGCGAGAGTAGCTCGTCGCTGTGGCTGGTCGGGCTGACCTTGGGCAGAGCGTGCAAGATCTTGCCCTGCTCGTCGATCACATAGCTGATGCGGCGGGCAAATCCCGCGCTCTTATCGTCGCAGGCGGCATAGGCCACGCCCAGCTCGCGCTCGGTGTCGCAAAGCAGCGGAAAATCGTAACCGAACTTTTCGGCGAATGCCCGGTTTTCTTCCGCCGTATCGAAGCTGCAGCCGAGGATCTGGACGTTCTTCTCTTCGAATTCGCGGGTTCGGTCACGGAACCCGTTGCCTTCGATGGTTCAACCCGGGGTATCGGCCTTGGGGTAGAACCACAAGAGGACTTTCTTCCCCCGGTAATCGGAAAGCTTGACGGTCGATCCGTCGTGAGCGGCGACCGAAAAGTCCGGCGCCTCGTCTCCAGGCTCGAGCATCTTGCGTTGCCTCCCCACCACGAGTTCGCGGACGCCGTGAGCGGCCATTTTGAGCAATGTCTGCGGCGTGATCATTGGTCGCGTACCTCTTGCGGTCCGTCGTCTACCTCAAACCGTGCTGCGGTTCCAGGCCGCACTGGCTCCGAGCCCAGCGACGAAAATTCGTCGCTACGATAACCAGCGGCCCCTACGGAAGAACACCTGCCATGCTCCGTGGCAAGTCGGATGCCGTGTTCTATTCTAGGAACCTGCTCCACTGCATGATGCCGTTCATGCTCGGCGTCGCATCAACTGTTGCATTAATCGGCACTTAGGCTGCGCCCCGGCCGCGGCGCTCGAGAGGGCCGCCGGCCACGTGACCGTTTGGCACCGGCATTGCTCAAGCAGCCCCAAGGGCTTGCGGCCGCCGCCAGAAGCAGGCCGGGCCGGCGGTTCGTCGGCGCTAACAGAGCAGGGACGTAGCAATGCAGGGAAAACGAGTACGGAAGTTGTTGCAGGGGGCGAAGAACGCGTTGAAGGCGCCGGTGCTCAGGCGCATCGAAGAACGACCGCAAGTCGCGGTCGTGCTGAGCGTCGGTCTGCTCGGTGGAATCTTTCTGGCCCGCGTCGAACTGCTCCGGGGCAAAATCGGAGATTCGTTGACGGCCGACGCGGCGGTCGACTCGATTGCCGTGAGCGTCGTGCTTCTCACCGTCTCTTGCGCCTGTTTTGTGGCTTGGATCGTACGGCGTTACGAGCGAGTCCGGGCCGACGGCGAGCGCCAAGCGAAAGAGCTAGAGCAGCTGACGGCCAAGCTCGAGCGCGAGGTAGCCGAGCGCGGCAAGGCCGAAGCCACCGTGGCTAGCGCGAACGAGCGACTGAGTGCCAGTCACACACAACTCGAGCGCTGGGCCGCCGAACTCGAGATTGCCCATGCACGGTTGCGCGAGGTCGACGACCTCAAGACCAAATTTCTCTCCGAGGTCGCCCACGAGCTGCGCTCGCCGATGGCAGCGGTGGTATCGGCGGCCAAGATCATCGTCAAGCATCACAAGAGCCGGCCGGAGGTGATCGAACGCTTCGGTCAGACGATCATGTCGGAAGGCGCGCGCATGACGCGCCTGATCAACGACTTTCTCGATCTCGCCAAGATCGAATCGGGATCCGTCGATTGGAACGACAGCAGCCTCGACACCGGCAATCTAGTCGAGGAAGCACTGCACGGCGTGGAAGCTCTGGCAGTAGAGCGTGACGTGCGATTGGCGGCCGATCTTTGCGAGTCGCCACCGTTGCTTTACGGCGACAGCGACCGCCTGTTCCGTGTGCTGTCGAACCTACTGAACAACGCTCTCAAGTACGCGCCGCGGCAAGGAACCGTGACCGTTCGCCTGCACTTGCAGGGCGACCAAGTACTCTTCGCCGTCGACGATAACGGTCCGGGGATTGCGCCCGAGGAGCGCGACAAAGTGTTCGACCGTTTCCACCAGATTTGTGCGGAGCGCGAATCCGGAGAGCGTCGTACCGGTACCGGCCTTGGCCTGTGCATTGCGCGTGAGATCGTCGAGCACTACGGCGGTCGAATCTGGGTGGAGAGCGAACTCGGCAAAGGCAGCTCGTTCCGCTTTACGATTCCGCTGAACGATGTCGCACAGGGCTGCGCGATCGCCAGCAAAGCCGCCGAAGACCAGCGCCGGCGAGTAGCGCGCGTGCTGTTGGCGATCGACGACGAACCGGCGGCCCGGCGTGCGTGTCGCGTACCCGAAAGCGAAGGGCTCGTCTGCCGACGCCTGGAAGACGGCGCCGGGCTCGAGCGCAGCGTTATCGATTGGAAACCCGACGCCCTGATCGTCGGCGCGCGGCTGTTTGCGGCACGGGCCGATCGCATTCTCGATTTGGTTCGCACCCATCCGCAGACCAAACTGCTGGTTCATTCGGCCGAATACGGCCTGACTGCGCCGTCGATGCTCGACAGCGCCGAAGTGCTGGTACCGACGCTGCGAAGCAAGCTCGAGGCCGGCGCGCTGGTTTACGTCGTCGATGACGAGCCGGAGTATCGCGGCATCCTCGAATTCGAACTCACCAACGCGGGGTTCTCGGTGGCATCGCTCGGCGGCGGCGAGGAGGCGCTCGAAGCGTTCGAACGGCGAGCGCCGGATGCGATGGTGCTCGACTTGATCATGCCCGGGACGGACGGGCTTACCGTGCTCGAGCGACTCGGAGCGCGCAGTCGGGAAATTCCGATCTTTGTCTATACCGGACTCGATGATCCGAGCGTCGCGCTGACGGCCAAGGAACTCGGGGCTTGCGAAGTGTTCCGCAAAGACGGCGGCGGCGTGAGTTATGCGGCCGTCTGCTCGCGCATTTCGCGTGTTCTCGGCCCTTTGCTCGCGGCGCCCGCAGAAGACTCCGCCGGTTCGCCCAGCTAGAAGCGTGCGGCCATCGCTGCGTCACTGCTCAGCGCCGCCTGGCGGTGAGCAGCGCGGCGGCCGCCAGCCCAAGGCCGACCCCGACCGCCGTGTTGAAACCGAGGCAGCCGCCGGCCGTCAGCATCGCGAGCAAAAACGGATCGCGCTGGGTGCACTCGCGGGCCGGCATCGCCAACTCGATACCCGCAAAACATAGCAGGACGCCGAGGATGCTGAGCGGGTAAGCGCCCAGCAGTAGACCGGCCGATGCTCCAAAAACGATTCCGATAAGGATCTTCGCGGAACCGAGCAGGACCACCGCGCCACCAGTGCGGGCACCGAAGCGGTGCTGGCCGGCCAAGCCTCCGGCGCCGTGACACATCGGCATTGCACCGAAGCAGCAAGACAGGAGGTTCATCAGCCCCACGCTGGTGGCCATGGCACGCACGGGCACCGCGCGTTCGGGGTAGAGGTCTTTGCTCAACGCGCACACGGCGATGACCGAGTTCAGCAGCGTGAGCGGTAGCTGAGGCAGCATGCCGCGCAGCAATCCGGTTTCCCACTCCTGCGCGCTCGGCCAGATCGGCGTGATCCCGGCCCAGCCCGGCGTAAGTTGTGCGAGAAATTCGGGCTGGGCCCAGAACATGACGACAGCGCCGGCGCCGAACACGACCAAGGCCGACGGAAAACGGCTGCGCCGTCCCGAGAGCAAGACGAAGCCGGCGCCGATGGCAGCGGTCAGCCATCCGTCGATCGCCAAAGGGTCGGTCTGTCGGACCAGCGCGATTCCCTTGATCAACAGCTTGAGGCCGACGCCGAGTTGAATGCCGCGAACAACCGGCCTGGGAACCAGCCGGTCGATGGTTTCGATCAGGCCGCTTGCGCCGAGGACGAAAACGATCAGGCCGGTAGCGAGACCGGCCGCGGCGATCGATCCCGGGGAGAGCGACTCGGCAATGGCGACCGCGGCGATCGCTTTCATCGGCTGCACCGGGACGGGTTGGCCGAAGGCAACGCCGGTGATCACGTTGGCCAAGCCGGCAAACAGCAGCACGCTGCCGGCGTCGAGATGGCAGACGGCGACCAGGCTGGCGACGATCGGGATGAACGTGCCGAGATCGCCGAGAGCACCACTGGCCTCGCCGGCGTCAAAACGCATACCGCGCATGTTGCGGGCGAGGGTGCTTCGGATCGTTTGGGTCACGGTGCCGGCGATCTCGCCGCGTTTTGGCTCACGGGGACGAAATCCGTCGTCTACTGTGCCCGAGTCCGCATTCTGACGGAAAGGGCCGCCGGCGCGTACAAATGCGCACGCTGACGGCCGCGAAAATTGGCGCGGCGCGGCTGGCGATTGATAGAATACGCCTATGGCGATGACGGAGTCCACGGCTGGCGCCGGCGTTTTCACCGAACGCGATATGGTTGCGGCCCGACCCGTTGCGGTGGCCGGCGGCAAGGCGCTGGTCTACTCGGCGCGCTGTCCCGGAAGGGAGGGTGCCAACCAAGACGCGGCGGCGGTGCTGCCGGTGAACGGCAGCCGCGGCCTGCTGGTGGTTGCCGACGGCATGGGCGGTAGGCCCGGCGGTGCCGCGGCGGCTGCGATTGCCGTGAACGCGGTCGAGCGCGGGCTCCGGCGCTTGGGCGAGCCCGATGTCTCGTTGCGTTCGCTGGTACTCGACGCGATCGAGTCGGCCAACGCCGAGGTGATGAAACTCGGAGGAGGCGCGGCGACGACCGTCGCCGTCGCCGAAATCGAGGGTCGTGGAATGCGGTCTTACCACGTCGGCGACTCGGCCATCCTGCTCGCCGGTCAGAGAGGACGGGTCAAGCTCCAGACCGTTGCCCACTCTCCGGTCGGGTACGCCGTCGAGTCGGGACTACTGGCCGAACGCGACGCGCTCGAGCACGCCGAACGGCATCTGGTCTCCAACATGGTCGGCGATTCGGAAATGCGGATCGAGGTTGGCAGCCCGCTTCCACTGGCAGCGCGGGACACGTTGCTGCTCGCCACCGATGGTCTGTTCGACAACATGAGCCGCGCCGAAATCGTCGAGGCGATTCGCGTGGGCCCCCTCGATCAAGCCTGCCGCTGCCTGGCCGAGCTAGCCCTGCGACGGATGGAGAGCCCGCTCGAGGGTGAGCCGTCCAAGCCCGACGATCTGACCTTCGTGCTCTTCCGCCCCGCGACTACTTGAACACTTCGTAGGTTTGCATCCCGCCGGGCAGTACGCGCACCGACAGCCCGTGCTGCATGAGCGCCCGCGTGGCGTAGTAGGCCCGCTGGCCGACGCCGCATACCAGCCAAAGCTCGCGATTTGTCGGCAGTTCGTCGAGACGCGAGCGCAACTGCTCGAGCGGAAGGTTGACCGCTTCGGGGATGTGGCCGCGTTCGAACTCGGCGGCGCTGCGTACGTCGACGATCATCGCGTCGGTGCTTGCGAGCCGTTCCCAGTGTGCGAGCGGCAGATCCCCGCGCAGGTGGTTGGCAGCGATCATGCCGGCGAGGTTGACGGGGTCCTTGGCCGCACCGAACTGCGGTGCGTAGCACAGCTCGGCTTCTTCCAAGTCATAGACGGTAGCGCCCATTTGAATCGCCATGGCAACGACGTCGATGCGTCGCGCGACGCCTTCTTCACCGACGGCCTGGGCGCCGAGGACGCGGCCGTCTTCGGTCGAAAAGATCAGCTTGAGATGAATTGGTTTGGCGCCCGGGAAATAGCCGGCGTGACTTCCGGGGTGCAGATAGACTTTTTCGTAGTTCTCGATGCCGGCGCGCGCCAAGGATTTCTCGCTGGCGCCGGTCATGGCGATGGCGAGATCGAACACGCCGCAGACGGCGGTGCCCTGAACCCCGCGAAAGCCCTCGGGAGCGCGTGAGGGCGAGCCCCTCTCGGCGAGAATGCTGGCGGCGGCGATCCGGCCTTGCCGGTTCGCCGGCCCGGCCAACGGAAGTGGGCCGACGGCGCCCGTTACCGTGTCGTTCACTTCGATGGCGTCTCCCACGGCCCAGACGTGCGGATCGCTGGTTCGCATATTGCGATCGACACGAATGCCGCCGCGCTCGCCGAGTTCGAGGCCGGCCTGTTTGGCGAGCGCGGTCTCGGGCCGCACGCCGATAGCGAGAATCACCAGGTCGGCCTCGATCGGTTCTCCTCGGTTGGTTTCGACCGTCAGCCGCCTGCCGTCGCTGCGGCGACAGCCTTCGACGCCGCTTGCCAACCGAAGTTGTACGCCATTGGCGCGCAAATGCTGTTCGATGAAGCGGGCCATTTCCGGGTCGATCGGTGGCAGAACCTGCTCGGCCAGCTCGACGATGGTGGTTTCCAGTCCGCGCCGTGCAAGGTTCTCGGCCATTTCGAGCCCAATGAATCCCGCGCCGACGACGACCGCACGGCGGGCGTTTTCGACCGCTTCGCGGATACGCCGGCTGTCGGGGATCGTGCGCAGCACGAAGATGCCCGGCAGATCGATGCCTTCGAGCGGCGGTCTCAGCGCACGCGCGCCCGGAGCGAGCACCAGGGAGTCGTAACGCTCGCGGCCGGTCTGGCCGCTGCCGAGTTCGCGGTATTCGATCGTGCGGCGGTCGCGGTCGATTGCGATGACCTCGGTCTCGGTGCGTACTTCGATGTTGAAACGGTCCTTGAAGAGCTGCGGCGTGGCCACGAGAAGCTTCTTTTCTTCGGCGATGACATTGCCGACGTAGTAGGGCAGTCCGCAGTTGGCGAAGGAGACGAAGGGGCCGCGATCGAACAGGAGGATTTCGCAGCGTTCGCACAGGCGGCGGGCGCGGGCCGCGCAGGAAGCGCCGCCGGCAACGCCGCCGACGATCAGAATGCGGTTGCTGCTTTCGTTCATCGGTTGCTCCTTGTCCGCCGCCGGGTTGCGGCGGTCGATTCCATGGCTACAGCGAACACCGCCGCCTGGCAACGACGAGCAAGCGCGACGCGGCCGGCTGGCTCGTGGCGTTCGCTCGCGTTCCGCGCTAGGTTCGCCCATTGCAGGCGCGGCCGCGCCGAAGGAGCCGGAAACATGAGCGAGAACCCCGACAGTCATGGTTTCAACCGCAGGAGCCGGACGCTGACCGACGGCGACAGTCGCGCACCCAACCGCGCGATGCTGCGAGCCGTTGGCTTTGCCGACGGCGACTTCGGCAAGCCGATCGTCGGCCTCGCCAACGGCTACAGCAACATCACCCCGTGCAACGCCGGCATCGACTCTCTGGCGCGGGCGGCCGACGGCGCGATTCGCGAAGCCGGCGGCATGCCGCAAACCTTCGGCACGATCACCGTCAGTGACGGGATCTCGATGGGCACCGAGGGGATGAAAGCCTCGCTGGTCAGTCGTGAGGTCATCGCCGACTCGATCGAGACCGTCTGCCGCGGCCAGTTGATGGACGGCTTGCTCGCCATCGGCGGCTGCGACAAGAACATGCCCGGAGCGTTGATCGCGATGGCGCGGCTCGACATTCCGAGCGTGTTCGTCTACGGCGGCACGATCAAGCCGGGCCGCTATGCCGAGCGCGATCTGACGATCGTCAGCGCTTTCGAGGCGGTCGGCGAATACGGCGCCGGCCGCATTTCGCGCGAAGAGTTCGGCGAGATCGAAAAGAACGCCTGCCCGGGCAACGGCGCCTGCGGCGGTATGTACACGGCCAACACGATGAGCAGCGCGATCGAAGCGCTCGGCATGAGCCTACCGTACTCTTCGACGATGGCGGCCGAAGACCGCGAAAAGAGCGACAGCACGGCGGCCAGCGGGCGCGCACTGATCGATCTCGTCCGCGCCGATCTCCGGCCGAGCGCAATTCTCGACAAGCGGGCGTTCGAAAATGCGATCGCCGTCGTCTTGGCGGTCGGCGGCTCGACCAACGCCGTCTTGCATCTGCTCGCCATCGCACACGCGGCCAACGTCGAACTGACGATCGACGACTTTGCCAGGATTCGCGAGCGCATCCCGGTGCTGTGCGACCTCAAGCCGTCGGGGCGCTACGTCACTGTCGACCTGCATCGCGCCGGCGGAATTCCGCTGGTGATGAAGATGTTGCTCGGTGCCGGTCTGATCGACGGCTCCTGCATGACGGTCACCGGCAAAACCGTGGCCGAGAATCTCGCCGATGCGCCTTCGCAGCCGCCTGCGGGGCAAGACGTCGTGCGGCCTCTGAGCGATCCGCTTTACCGGCAGGGGCATTTGGCGATTCTGCGCGGAAATTTGGCCGAGGAAGGAGCGGTCGCCAAGGTCAGTGGCATCGCCTCGCGCTCGATCACCGGACCCGCGCGCGTGTTCGACTGCGAAGAAGAGTGTCTCGAGGCGATACTCAACGACCGTATCCATGCCGGCGACGTGATCGTAATCCGCTACGAAGGTCCTAAGGGCGGGCCCGGGATGCGCGAGATGCTCGCGCCGACCAGTGCGATCATCGGCAAAGGGTTGGGCGACAAAGTGGGTCTCATCACGGACGGCCGTTTTTCAGGTGGAACCTACGGCCTGGTAGTCGGTCATGTTGCACCCGAAGCGCAGGTGGGCGGCGCGATCGCGCTGATCGAGGAAGGCGATTCGATCACCATCGACGCCGACGAGTTCACACTTCGCGCCAACGTCGACGATGCCGAACTCGCGCGCCGCCGGGCGGCCTGGAAGGCTCCCCAGCCGCGCTACCGAACTGGGGTGATGGCGAAGTATGCGCGCCTGGTATCGAGCGCGGCGCTGGGAGCGGTGACCGATTGAAGGCGAAGCCTCGCGCCGGCCTGCGGCAAGTTCAGTTGAGGGCCTGCCGCCGCAGCACCGCGACCAGCGCGACGAAGTCGTAGAGACCGTGGGCCAGTACCGGCGCCAGCAAGTTGCCGCAGGCGAGCCATAGTCCTCCCAGGTAGGCGCCGAGGAATCCGGCGGTGACGGCGTAGACCGGCGTGATCGGGTGCGCCAACCCGAACAAGGCACTTGCCAACACGAGCGCCTGCGCTTGCCCCAGACTCGGCGTGAGCCCGCCTTGCAGCAGTCCGCGAAACAGCAGCTCCTCGCCAAGACCGGCGGCGGCGCAAACCAAGGCGAGTTCGGTCATCGAGCAGTGCCGGAACAACGGCAACACGCGGCTGGTCAATTCCGAACGCATTTCGACCAGCGATGGGATCGGCGCACGCCAAAGTAGCGCGAACAAACCGAGCATCGGCACCGCTGCGACGATGCCTGCGAACGCCGTGCCGCCTTGCCATGCGATCGTCTGCCAGGGATCGTGACCAACGACCGCGCCCACGACGGTTGCCAAGACGCCGAGACCGCCTTCGATCAAGACGGCAAAAGCGACGATCGTGCGTCTTTTGGCCGGCAGTGCCACGACATCATCCTAGCCCAGGCGCGGGGTCGAAGCGCGCCGCGCGAGGCCGGTGGGTGTCAAATCGGGCAGACCAGTTCGCCGAGTCGCTCGGTCAGACGGACGTTTTCGCTGTAGTCGACCGGGCAATCGATCAACGCCACGGTGCCCGAGGCCAGCGCTTCCTCGAGCGTCGGCAATAGATCGGCCGCGCGCTCGACGCGATAGCCGCGGGCGCCGAAACTCTCGGCGTAGGTGACGAAGTCCGGGTTGGCGAAGGAAACGTGGCTCGCTCGTCCGAAGGCCAGTTGCTGTTTCCACTCGATCAGGCCGTAGCCGTTGTCGTTCCAGATCAGAACCACCAGCGGTGTGCCGATGCGCACCGCGGTTTCGATTTCCTGCGAGTTCATCAGGAAGCCGGCGTCGCCGGTGACCGCCACGACCCGGCGCTCGGGACACGCCAACTTGGCGGCGATGGCGCCGGGCAGGGCAATGCCCATGGCGGCGAAGCCGTTCGAGATCAGACAGGTGTTGGGCCGCTCGGCGCGGTACAAGCGGGCCATCCACATTTTGTGCGCGCCGACGTCGCTGAGCACGATGTCTTCGGGCGCTAGTGCGCGGCGCAGATCGGCGATCAGTCGCGGCGGCTTGACTGGAAATCCGTCGTCGTCGTTGCCGCGTTCTACCTCCTCGACCACCGCCTGCCGCAATCCAGCGGCGGCCGTGCGGCGCTCGTGCTTGATGCGGCCGGCGATCGCGTCGAGCGCGGTGCCGATGTCTCCGACAACGCCGACGGCGACGATGTAGTGTTCGTCGACTTCGGCCGGTAGCGCGCCGATGTGGACGATCTTGCGGTCGTTGTCCGGGTGCCACAGTGCCGGATGGTACTCGACGATGTCGTAGCCGACCGAGACGATGACGTCGGCGCGGTCGAACCCACAGGAGACATAGTCCTTCGACTGCAAGCCAACGGCGCCGAGCGATAGTTCGTGAGAGAACGGAATCGCGCCCTTCGCCATGAAGGTGGTGGCTACCGGAATGCCGAGCTTCTCGGCAAAGGAGACCAGCCGATCGCTGGCGTGCGCGCGCAGCACGCCGTTGCCGGCCAGAACGATGGGGTATCGGGCTTCGGAGAGGATGCGCGCCGCTTCATCGATCTTGTCTGCGGGTGGAGCGGGTGGCTTGGCATGTTGCACGCGCAGAGGAGTCTTGCCGTCGACTTCGGCCTCGGCGATGTTTTCGGGGAAATCGACGAAGCTTGCTCCGGGCTTCTCTGCCTGCGCGACCTTGAACGCCTTACGCACGACTTCCGGCAGGATCTCGGGTTCGAGTACCTGCGTTGCGTACTTCGAGATCGGACGGAACAAGTTGACCAAATCCAGTACTTGGTGACTCTCCTTGTGCAGGCGCGTCGTTGCCGCCTGTCCGGCGATCGCGACCACCGGCGCCCCGTCCATGTTGGCGTCGGCGATGCCGGTCACCAAGTTCGTCGCTCCCGGACCCAGGGTTGACAGGCAGACGCCGGCGCGCCCGGTGAGGCGTCCGTAGACGTCGGCCATGAAGGCTGCGCCCTGTTCGTGGCGCGTGGTGACGAAGCGGATCGAGCTGTCGAGCAGCGCGTCCATGACGTCGAGGTTCTCCTCGCCGGGGATTCCGAAGACAATCGTTACTCCCTCGTTCTCCAGGCATCGCACGAGCAAATCGGCAGCTTTCATGGCGGTCCTCCTCGACGGGGTTGGATGCACCCCCGCGCAGCGACTAGACTGCGCTCGGCTACACGGAATCATACGCGGACGATGGGAATCGGCTACTTAGAAAAACGTCGTCGCCGGCGTGCCCTGAGCGATGCCCTGCGGCGTCAGCTACGCGCAGACTTGGCCGAGCTGCTGACCGAGCAGCCGGATCTGCTGGAGGCCCCCGGCGCAAGCAAGACGATCACCGCGCAGGTACTGCGCGTTGGTCGCGAAGCTGCGGCCGACTTGCCGCCCGAGTCCGGGGGCGAGGCCAGCGCCGCGGCGGCCGCGCAGAGACGGCCGTCGCAAGATTGGAAGGCCGGCCGCCGGCGTCTGGCCGAGCTGAGCGAGCAGGCGCGCGAGCGGGCGGGCACGATCGAGCCGCGGGGCGACGAGACGCTGGTGCTGTGGAACGCGCCGTTCGACCAACGGGACCATCACCGGAGAGCCTGTCTTGCGGCGCTCGAGGCTTCAGCGGACCGGCACGCGGTGGGAACGTCGATCGGCATCGCTACGGGACCGGCCGCGGTCGGTATGACCGAGGGGCCGGGCGGCCCGGCGTACGCCGCCTGCGGCGAGGTAGTCGAGCTTGCGGCCGAGCTGGCGCGTCTGGCCTCCATGCTCGGTGTGCGCGCACTCGCGAGCGAGGAGACGATTGCTGCCTCGCGCGGCGTGATCCTTGCGCGTGAACTCGACATGGTGACGTTGGCCGAGGGCTGTCCGCGCGTGCGCATCTTCGAACTTCTGGGCAAAGCGGAGGAGTTCGAGCGCTTTGCCGAGCGTTTCGAGTACTACGGTCCCGCGCTCGCGGCCTACCGTGGGCGGCGCTGGCGCGACGCGCGCCGCGGTTTCGAGCAGGCGGTTGCGGCGCTGCCCGACGATCGTCCCGCCAAGTGGATGCTGAGACGTTGCCGGCGGCTCGAGGAGTCCGAGCCGCCCGGCCACTGGACGCCGGTGGTGGTTCTGCGACCGCCGGTGTGGCTAGGCTAAGCCGCCGGCGTCACGTCGAGTTCGAGAATCACTCGACGCTTGATGCGTCCGGCCAGGCGCGAGCCGAAGTCGACGAGCGCCATCTGCCATCCGTATTTGTCGCGTAGGGCGCTGTAGGCGCGCTCTTCGAGTTCGCTTTCGCCGACGATGCGGCCGCTGCCTTCGCTCCACTCGCCGGTAACGCGACCGACCATGTCGCAGGGTGCCACACGCACGCGCGGGTTCCTGCGCAAACGAGCGACCTTGTAAGAGATGCCGTCGGTGAAGACGTAGAGCCGGCGGTCGAATTCGGCGAACCAAACCGGCGTTTCCACGACCCTGCCGTTCTTGCGAAAAGTCGCCAAACTAATGTAGTTGCCTTTCATTCTACAGTTGCCTGCGGCGTTTGGTTTAGCGCCGGGGCCGAGACGACGCGAGCCGCCCGGTTTCCCGGACGGCTCGCGCGAGGAAGCAACGGTTCTCGGTGGCCGAAGGCGTTACGGAGTCGGGCAGGCGACCACCGTGCCGCAGGGGCAGGTCGTCGCCGGACAGTTGACCACGCGGCCGGGCTCGTAGGGCGGGCTCGGAAGCGTCGGCGGCGTCGGGTCGAGGAAACAAGTCCCGGTACCGCAATCAGCGTTGACGTTGCACGAAAGGCCTTTGGATGCGCCGCCCTGGCAGGTGTCGACTTGGTTGCAGTCGCTGCAGGTGACGTTCACCCAGCCGGAATCGCCCGCGCGCATGCTGTTTACCCAGTCGACGAACTTGGGCACGCCGCCGCTGGTGTCTTCGTAGAGCTTGTCCAGGCCCCAGATCGTGTGCGCCGAGCCCGGTCCCGTGTAGTAACGGAAGTTGGGAGCCGCCGCCGCGATCTGACTGACGAAGTCCGACATGCAGGCGTTCCACTCGCAGGTCTCCAGCCACCACTGGGACCACACGGTGATCGGGTTCTTCATCACGTTGTAGAACGCCGATTGACCGCCGCCGCTGCCGTCGTACGCGCTCTGGTACTGGGCGAAGCGGGCGTTGGGGTACTGGTTGGCGATGTTCGTCCACAGCTCGACGGTCGACAGGGTTTCGATCGGTATGTCGAGGCCGGCAACGAAGGTCGGAACGTTCTGCTGCGCGCCCCAGTTCTTGATGCTGGTGTTGATCCAGTCTTGGGTAATGACGCCGGCGCCGGCATCACCGACGACCTCGAACTGCGCGCTCGGATAGACGTCCTCGAGTAGGAAGGTCGAGTTCATAATTGCGCCATAGGCGCCTGCGCTCGAGCCGCTGACGAACACCTCGTCGGGAAGCACGAAGTGCTCACGCGCGAACTTTTCGGCCACCTTGGCGTTGACGCGGCCGCGATGGCGGATGGTGCCCGTGCTGTAGCGCTGGTCATTGTCGCCCCAGTGTACGTCACCCGTGCAGTAGGAGACGAACACGATGTGCCAATCCTTGAACGGGTTGCGCGGGTCGCTCGAGTCGGCAAAGCCGGTCCCTATGAGGTCCGGATTGTCACCAGGTCCGGCCTCATTCTTGAAGGTGTTGGCGATGAAGCAGGTCGAGTTGTCCCAGCAGGCGCCGCCGCCCTGGTAGTACATGAGCAGCTTGTTGACGGTGCCGCGGCGATAGAAGAACGAGTACTCCGTGTCGTGCGAGCAGCGCGGCTCGAGCATTTCTTTTTTGTAAAGGACGTCGTTGGGGTCGGCCAGGTCCGGAATCTTCTGCGTAAAGACGGTCGGCAAGCCCGGCGATGTCGTGGAATTGAACACCGTGTCGTCGTCGATCGTCGTCACGTCAGCCTGCACGCTGCCGGCTGCCGGCGCGGGGGCGACGCAGGATGGCGCTGCCTTGCCGTAGGACGTAGTAAACTTGCCGATGACCTTGGCCTTGGCCGCCGCCAGGGCGCTGCGGTCACGGTCCTTGCCGGGTACTTTGACGTGCTTGGAGTCCGCCTTCAGCAGGCCCGAGCAGAGCTTGGCCGCCGCTTTGAATATCTTGGAGCGGCACTTGCGATCGTTCTTGTCGTTGTCGTCGCCGCCGGCGCGGATTGCGATCTGCAACGCGTCAACCGCTGCCGACAGGTTGGACTCGCTCTGGGTGGCGTCGAGACTGGTTGCGGCGCACTCGGCGTTCTTCTTTGCCGCCGCGGTGTCGGCTTTGTCCCAGGTGGTTGCGAGTTTGCCTGCGGCCTTCGCGATCGCGCCGTCACGCTTTACGCCGCCGCTGTCCGCGGCCGGATTGGCCTGGTATTTGGCCCAGGCGATCAGGCTGCTCTGGCAAAACTTGCCGGCGGCCTTGAGCTTCTTCGAAACGCAGACGTTGGTCGGGTAGGCGCCTGCTCCGGCGCTGGCCGGAATCATCAGACCGGCCAGGGCGAAGGCGGTGGCGACGAACGAAAGGCGGCGGATGCATCGATTCATGGTCTTGTTACTCCTCTGCTGTTAGACCAATTGTGGGTGTCCAAGACCCGGACGCTCCGGAGCCGGACACAACGCTCAGCCAACGGTACTGGGGGTTGGCGGCCGATGTCAAGGGAGAGTTGCGTCAGGCCTGCTCGAGCGGCGCGGGGAGCCACATTTGGCCGCCTACGGTGCCCACCCGTTCGGGGGACCGTCGGCGGATCGGGCGCGTTGCGGGCGGCCTCGGCCGGGGGCTAGGGTTTCGACGATGAACGTGTTGTCCGAGCAAGACCGCGCCAAGCTGCGCCACGTCCGGGCGAGCGAGTCGAGCATCTCGCTCGAGCGGTTTCCCGACTTTCTCATCGTCGGTCCGCAGCGTACCGGGACGACTTGGCTGCACGCCAATTTGCGCGAGCACCCCGAAGTCTTCCTCGCCGAACCCAAAGAACTGTTTTATTTCAGCCGACTGCAGACACCCGAGCACCCGCGCTTTCAATCGACCGAGCTTTCTTGGTACCTCGGTTTCTTTCGTGATCCGCTCTGGCGCTGGACGCTCAAGCAGGCACTGTGCCTGGCACGCCACCGGCGACCTTACCGGCCGCGAATCCGCGGCGAGGCGACCGCCAGTTACGCGGCACTCGATCCCGAGGTGATCGCGGACATCGCGCTACTCAATCCTCAGCTCAAAGTGATCGTCATGATCCGCAATCCCGTCGAGCGTGCCTGGTCGCACGCGATGAAGGATCTGGTGCGCAACGCCGGACGCCGTTTCGAAGACGTCGGTGAAGACGAGTTTGCCGCGTTCTTCGCCGATCCATACCAGCTTCGCTGCGCCCACTTCGTCGAAAACATCGGCAACTGGAAGAAAGCCTTTGGCGATCAACAGGTGTTCGTGGGATTGTTCGACGACATTGCGCGCCGGCCGGCCGACTTCATGATGGACGTTCTCCGTTTTCTCGGCGTCTCGAGCGAGCGCCGTTACATCGGAAGTCAGGTCGAAGAAGCGGTCAATCCGGCGACTTCGGCAGAGATTCCGCCGCGCCTGCGGGCTCGGCTCGAGCAGCTGCTTGGCGGCGACATCGAGCGCCTGGCCGAAGTCTACGATTTGCGCTGGCCGCAGGGAGGAAACCGATAGCGATGCCGTCCGATTGCACCAAGAAGTACGCCGAAGTGCTCGGCAAACGCATGGCTTACGTCGAGCAGGGAGAGGGCGACCCGATTGTTTTTCTGCACGGCAATCCGACTTCTTCGTACCTGTGGCGCAAGGTCATGCAGCCGCTCGGGGGAAAGGGCCGTTTGATCGCGCCCGATCTTATCGGCATGGGCGACTCCGACAAGCTAGACGACAGCGGTCCGCAGAGTTACCGCTTCGTCGAGCACCGGCGTTATCTCGACGCACTGCTCGACCAACTCGGCGTGCGCGAGCGCGTCACCTTCGTGATTCACGACTGGGGTGCGGCGCTCGGTTTCGACTGGGCCAACCGTCATCGCAAAAGCGTGCGCGGAATCGTTTATATGGAAGCGATCGTGATGCCGCTTACCTGGGATATGTGGCCTAACGCCGCGCGCCCGGTGTTCGAGGCCTTTCGTTCGCCGGCCGGCGAGCAGTTGATCCTGGAACAGAACGCGTTCATCGAACAGGTCCTGCCGATGTCGATCCAACGCAAGCTCCGCGACGAGGAGATGGCCGAGTACCGCCGTCCTTTCGCCGAATCCGGCGAGAGCCGCCGGCCGACGCTGACCTGGCCGCGCGAGATCCCGATCGAAGGCGAGCCCGCCGACGTCGTCGAAATCGTCGAGTCCTACGGCGCCTGGCTCGGCCAGGCGCCGCTGCCCAAGCTGTTCATCAATGCCGATCCCGGTGCGATTCTGCGCGGAGAGCCGCGCGAGTTTTGCCGCAGTTGGCCGAACCAGGAAGAGGTGACAGTCGCCGGTATTCACTTCGTGCAGGAAGACTCGGGCGAGGAGATCGGCCGTGCGGTATCCGACTGGTTGAGCCGCGTTGGCTGATCGCGCGACGGTGTTGCTCGACGACGCCTTACGATCAGGAAGCCGCGCGTGCGGCCGTATCGGCCTGGTGCCAATCGACTTCGAACAGGCGCACCGGCTGCCGAATCCCTTCGAGCTGAGTCTTGCCGACGCGGTGGAACACGAAGCCCTTGCCGGCGGCCAGCTGGCGCACGACGTCACTTACGAGAATCTGCCCGCCTCCGGCGAGGTCGGCGATCCGCGCAGCGACGATCACTGCCGTGCCGTAGAGATCACCGGCTTCGACGATCGGTTCCCCGGTGTTGAGTCCAATGCGTACCTTGAGCCTAGCGCGGGGGTCGCTGTGGTTGTGTTCGTCGACCGACCGTTGCATTTCCACGGCTGCCGCGAGGGCGCTTCTGGCCGACAGGAAGTAGGCCATGATTCCGTCGCCGGTGTGCTTGATCTCGTGCCCACCGTGATGTTTGAGGCTGCGCCGCACGATTGCGTTGTGGCTGCGAACGATCTCGTGGGCGTCGCGGTCGCCGAGCTTGTCGGTCGCGCGGGTATAGTCCTCGATGTCGGTGAAGAGGATCGTCAGATCCACCGGACCGAGTCGCTCGAGCTGCCCGGCTTCGAGGCCGAGAACCGTTCGGGCGACGGGCAGTAGAGCGTTGATGCCTTCCTTGAGGTCCATGGCGCTTGTGGGGCCCAACCGATGGGGCTGATTCCAGTTACTTAGACAGTCGAAGTATAAGCACTCCGCGGGTATAATGCAATGCGTCACAAAATAAAAAAAGAGAATTCCGGTGGTTAGAAGAACAATTCATTTTCGAAGGGATGTTCTGCAAGAGACGTTTTGTCTGCGCTTCGGCTGGCCGTTTGTCGCCCTAGCGTTGGCTGTGTTATCTGCCACCGCCTGCCTGGCCCAAACAGCGGCGGGTGGCGAGAGGCTTCCTGTCGGGAGCCAGGTGATCCTGAAACTGGACAGCGGCGAGCTGTTCTGCGGCAAGCTAAGCAGCGGCTCGGAGACCGAAATCTTGATCGACCACGCGATCTTTGGTCGCATCGCGGTGCCGCGTGCCCGACTCGTGGCTCTGGCGGCGTTGCCGTCGCCCGACGTCGCGGGCGGCGCGAACGCGCCGGCCTGTACGGTCGGGGAGATGGCGCCGAGCCTTACGGCGGGAGGCGGCGAGAGCTTGGCGGCCGCACACTCCGCATCTTGCGGCCCAGCGCACGAGGTGCGTCGCT
>CAZJCO010000010.1:17395-19906 GCA_964544375.1 uncultured Myxococcales bacterium | reverse complement strand
TTTAGAATTGACGATCCGCGTCCGAACGATCCTTTTCCAAGTCGCCGCGGGTTCAGGAGGACGACAGCGTGACGACTCGCTTAGATGACTGCTTATCGGTCCGCGATGGCCACCTCTTTGTCGAAGAGCGCGACGCGTCCGCGCTCACCAGAGAATTCGGTTCCCCCCTATTCGTCGTCTCTGAAGATCAACTGCGGCGTAACGTACGGCGTTTTCAGACGGCCTTTGCGCAAGGCTGGACGGACGGCCCGGTCAAGGTAATGCCGGCGGTCAAGGCGAACTGGATCAGGGCGGTGCAGTGCGTATTGGCCGACGCGGGCTGCGGCGCCGATATCTATTCGGCTGGAGAACTCAGCGTCGCCCTGGCCGCCGGCTTCGACCCGAACTTCATTTCGGTCAACGGCGTGCCGAAAGACGAGGAACAAGTTCGGCGCACCGTTGAAGTCGGCGCGCGACTGACGATCGACAGCACCGAAGAAGTCGATTTTCTCGAGCGCGCGGTCGCCGACCTTGGCAAGCCGGCCAAGGTGCGGCTGCGGCTGCGGCCGACGCTGTCTGGATTCATCGAGCATAGCGACTTCGCGGGAGAAGGCTTGGTACCGACCGATATTGCGTCGATCGCATACAAAGGCGGCCTTTCTTACGAAGAGCTTGCACCGGTCGCGCGTCGCGTGATGGCGATGGAAGGCGTCGAATTGGTCGGGTTCCACCAGCATCATGGACGCCACTCTGCCTCAACCCGCTACTGGGAAGAACAGATGAAAGCCTACGCCGCCGAAATTGCGCGTGTGTGCGCGATGATCGGCGACTACCGGCCATCGGAGATCGACATCGGCGGCGGTTTTGCCTGCCCGCGCGACCCCTTCAACGCGGCGACCGACTACAGCGCGCCGCTACAGCTCGGCGCTATGTTCGGCATCTCCAAACTTCTCGCGCCTTTCGGTCCCGATGTGCGTTACCGCGTACTGCGACCGCTGGTCGAGCAAGTAGAGACCGCGCCGAATGCGACCTGGGCGCCGTCGATCGAGGAGTACGCCGCCGTCTGCACCCAGACCCTGCAGAGCGAACTTCACAAGCACGGCATCTCGACCGACGGCGTGATGCTTCAACTCGAGCCGGGACGCGCCATGCACGGCGATACCGGAATTCATCTGGCCACAGTCAAGGCCTTCAAACGACGCACCCAGCCCGTCGCATGGAATCTGGTGACGCTCGATACGACGGAATTCTGGTTTACCGGTGGCCGGTTCGAGCATCACTTGCACGACTATCGCATTGCCAACAAGGCCGAGGCACCGCGCGTGTTCAAGACCGACGTGGTCGGACGCAGTTGTTACGGCGACCGCATCCTGCCGGCCGTCAAGCTGCCCGAAGTCGAGGTCGGCGACGTCTTCGCCTTCCTCGACACGGGCGCCTATCAGGAAGTCTCCTGCAGCAACTTCAACGCGATGCCGCGGCCGGCGGTCGTCATGGTTACCGGGGACCAAGCGTGCATCGTGCGTCGGCGCGAAACCGAGGAAGACGTCTTCCGTCGCGACCAAGTTCCCGAGCATCTCGCGGGCGGCGGCTCGGGCAAGGGCGGCGACGATTCTGGTGCGGTACGGGCCGCCCGCGGTGGCAAATGATAGAGTCGCTGCCGGCGACGATACTCTTTCTGACAGTAGTCGACGCGGCAACAACGGCCGAATTGTAGGTGTAGAACATGGGGAACGATTTTGAAGGACAAACGGTCGTCGTTACGGGTGCCTCGTCCGGCGTGGGTGCGGCAGCGGCACAGCAATTTACGGCCGAAGGCGCCAACGTCGTGCTTGCCGCGAGGCGCGGCGACGAACTCACGAAACTCTGCAAGGACATCGGGGCCGAAACCGCGACACTCGCCGTTCCCACCGATGTCACGGATGCCGGCCAATGTACCGCATTGCTCGAACGTGCGGTCGCCAAGTTCGGCGGCATCGACGTGTTGGTGAACAATGCCGGTTTCAACGCACGCGGCGCGTTCGAGGAGCGTGACGTCGAAGATCTCGTGCGCGTATTGCGAGTCAACCTGGAAGCGCCGATCCGACTGATGCGACTGGCTATTCCTTACCTGCAGAAGGCGGGGGGCGGCGCAATCGTCAACGTCGCCTCCATCGCGGGAATCATCCCCACGCCGCACGAGGCGACCTACTCGGCGAGCAAGTTCGGGCTGCGTGCCGTGAGCTTCGCGCTCGCAGAGGAACTGCGCGGTTCAGGGATCACCGTCTCGGTCGTCTCTCCGGGACCGATCGACACCGGCTTCATCATGGACGACCTGGAAAACGTGCCCGACTACATCTTCTCGCAACCGATCAGTACCGCCGAGCAGGTCGCCCGACTAGTCCTCGAGGCCGCCAAATCCGGCGCGAGCGAACTGACGATCCCGCGGGCGACCGCCCTCACCGCCAACGTCGGCTACCAGGTGCCGCTCGTTTCGCGCCTCATCCGCCCCCTGCTCAACTGGCAAGGCGCCCGCGCCAAGAGGGCTAGACAGGG
>CAZJCO010000010.1:0-17295 GCA_964544375.1 uncultured Myxococcales bacterium | reverse complement strand
GGGCTAGACAGGGATAAGCACCTTTTCTAACCGGTTGTTTTTTCAGCGTTTTGGGTTGGAATTCTCGGCGGTATCGGTCATCTCGGCGGCCATCTCTTGGACGATCTCGGTGATCTCCTCGCCGAAGATCGGCCGAATGTCTAGCGCCTTGGCAAGGTAGGCGAGCTCAGCCCGCCGCCACGGCAAAGGTGCAGGAGCCTGCAGCATACGCTCGCGCTCGAGCGTCTCGACCACGGCAGAATCACGCGGGAACGCTTCTCCGCAGCGGTTGAGGAAATACAATTCCTCAAACGGTAAGCGCGGCCTCTGACCGCCGGCCTCCGTGCTTTCGGCCGGGTAGCCCACGGTCTGTACGACCAGCACCTTGGAATCCTCGGGCAGCGCGAGCGCCCGCTTGAGCTTCTTGTGTGCCGGCACGCCGAGCAGGCAGGTTCCAAGTCCCAACTCGGTCGCCACCAGGGTTGCCTGGGCTATCCCCTGCCCGCAATCGAGTTCGGTGACCCCCGAAGTCCGGATCGTGTCGCCGGCCGCCTCGAAGAACGGAATCAGATTTTCGTCGAGATAGCGGTGACTCTCGGCTTCATCGACACCGACCGCGCCGGCCTCGACGAGCTCGTGCAAGCGCTTTCCTTGGTCGGCAACCGCACGCCAGTCGAGGTACCAAACGATCAGCACCGGGGCCAAACGGAATTGGAATCCGCCGATCGCCGTGCCCGGCGGGATCGCATTGAGCACATCGTCCGGCGCGCTGGCGCGCTCGATCACGACCGCCCGCAGTGCGCGCACGTTGCCCCAGAACGACGACAGGCGCGCCGCTTCGAGCATCATCTGAATCTTCTCGCGTTCGACCGGCTTGTAGGGCCGGAGAAACCTGAAGGAACGCCGATTGCCGATTGCTTCTTTCAGTTCCATCGTCTCGCCTCTCTAAACAACTTTTCCGCGCAGTGTGCCGCCGCAAAGCCGGCCTCGCGCCTCAAAGCAACGCCGCGGCCAGCTGCGACAGCATCGCGTTCTCGCCGTCGGCAATCGTAAGCGTTCCCGCGTCGCGCGCGAACATTTCGATCGGATACTCCCTGCTAATGCCGTTGCCGCCGTGCAACTGCATCGCCATCTGCGTCACCTGCACGGCCGCACGCGTCGCGAACACTTTGGCGGCTATCGAGTGCTCGAGCGCGGCCTCCTCGCCGGAAAGCAGCTTCGTCAGGTTGTGTACCCACGCTCCGCGCGACAGCGCACGCGATGCCTGCACCAGCGAAAACATGCGAAACAGGCGATCGCGCACCGACTGGTGCTCGAAGATCGGCCGCCCGCCCTGAATACGCTCCTTTGTGTACGCCAGCGTGGCGTCGTAAGCGGCCCGCGCCAGTCCGGTGGTAACGCAGCTCACTCCGGCATTGAACGCCGTCAGATGCGCGTCCATGTGGTGCCGGTAGGCCTCGGGCTCGACAACCATCCAGCGCTGGGGAATGCGAACGTCGTCGAAAAACAGTTCTCCCTGCGGCAGCGAGCGACAGCCGTGTTTGTCGAGCGGCTTGCCGCGAGAGACGCCGGCGAGATCTAGCGGCAGCAGGCAAACGCCGCTGTCCGCAAAGCTGCCTTCGGGGTCGAGCTGCACGTTGACCATCGCGTGCGTCGCTATGGGACCGTTGGAGACCCACGCCGACTTCTGCCCACTGATGACGTAATCATCACCGTCGCGCCGCGCGACCAGTTGCGCGCGACCCTTGACGTTGAGTTCGGGCCGCTGCGCACCGAGCCAGTCCGAGCCGTGATCGGGTTCGGTAATCGCCCAACAGCCGATGATCGAGCCGTCGTCCGAACCGTAAAAAGGAATGGCGAAATCGGCGATCGCGCCTTCGTTCAAGGTGATCAGCGCAGTGTCGGCATGCGTCGAAGCAAGAAACAGCACGGCGGCCAGGCCAAAGCTGCCCCAGGCGAGTTCCTCGTAAACCAGATGACTGGTGAGCGGCGTGGCCTCCAGGCCGCCGATCGCCTCGGGGCCGCGCAGGCGCGTGTAGCCCAGTGCCGAAGCCTGGCGCACGACATCGAACAAGGGCGAGTCTCCGGCGGCAACCGCCTCGGCCGGCATGCGGTCCACTTCGACGCCGGCGGGACGCAGGACATCGCGTGCGAACTTGTGCGCTGCCGCGCGCATCTCGTTTTGCTCTTCGGTGATCGTCAGATCGTAGTCCAGATAACCCATCGTCTACCTCCCGGAAGCGCCGCCCGCTCCCTATCGAGTCTCACGGTGCCGGCAAGCTCGGCCCACGGCACCGGCAAAAGATTACTGCGCCGTGTAGGCCCCGTCGACGACGTAGCCCGAACCGCTCACCCAGGCCGCAGCGTCCGAAGCGAGAAAACACACCACGCGGGCAACGTCGACAGGTTTGCCCAGGCGACCGACGGGATGCAGCAGAGTGATGTTCGCCATGACCTCTTCTACCGTCTCGCCGTATTCCGTACCCTCGAGCCGACCGACCAGACCTGCGACCAGCGGCGTCTCGACAATCCCCGGGTGCACGGAATTCACGCGCACGCCCAGCCCGTCGCGGCCGCATTCGAGAGCCGCCGCTTTGGTAAACAGAGCGACCGCCCCCTTGCTCGCGCAGTAAGCGCCGAGTCCCGGGAAGCCGATGTGCCCGGCGACCGACGAAATGTTGACGATGGAGCCGCCGCGACCGCTGGCACCGCCCGGCATCATCGCGCGAATGCCGTGTTTGGTGCCGAGAAACACGCCGTCCACGTTCACCGCCTGCAGTCGGCGCCAGTCTTCGAGCGTGGTCTCGTGAACCGGAGAATAGATTTCCATGCCGGCGTTGTTTACCAGCACATCCAAGCCGCCGAAGCGCTCGACCGCCGCCGCCACGGCCTCTTGCCACTGCGCTTCGTCGGTCACGTCGAGCGGCATGAAGGCTGCGCGCCCGCCGGCGCCTTCGATGGCCCCGGCGACCTCTTTTCCGGCCGTCTCCTGAACATCCGTAACGAGTACGGCCGCACCGGCATCGGCGAGCGATTGCGCGCAAGCGGCACCGATGCCGCTCGCCGCGCCGCTTACCAACGCCACTTTTTCTTCTAATGTAAACGCACGATCCATGCTGCTTCTCCCACGGCCGTCTTCACGGCTTCTCCTTGATCTGAATGAAACGCGTCTTGTGCTCGCTCCGCTCGAGGCTTTGCGGCTCGAGCCACATGATCTTCGGCGTCATCTTTAGACGCTCCTTCATCGCCCGTAGCATCTCCGCCTCGAGTTCGCTAAGTGCCTGGCCCGAGACCTCGGCCGATCGTTCGATGTGCAGCTCCAACGGCGGCACCACGCGTGGAGGCGGCTCGTCCAACATGATGCGAAATTCACCGGTCACTCTCGGGATGAAACTGGAAACGACCGCATCAATCGCCGCCGGGTAGACGATGACGCCCTTCACTTTGAGCATGTCGTCCGTACGACCGACGATGCGGTAGCGAAAACCCGTACGCCCGCAAGGGCAGGGGGACACATCGACGCGGTGGATGTCGCCAAGCGACAGGCGCACCCAGCCCATGCCGCTGCCGACCAGGCCGGTAAAGACCGCCTCGCCCTCGGCGCCGTCTTCGAGTTCGATGGGCTCCCGCGTTTCCGGGTCGACCAACTCGTAAATCGCCAGATCGTCGGCAATCCAGTGCATCCCCTGGTACTCCGGCCAATCGCAGGAAATTCCGAGCCCGGCGCCCAAGTCGTAGAGTTTGGCGCCGTAGGCCGATTCGATACGCCGGCGCACTTCGGGAATGCCCGCACCCGGCTCTCCGCCGCACAGCAAAATGCGGATGCCGAGACTCGAGATCGGCGCACCCAGAATCTCCGGCGCGCGCTCGATCATATGCTCGGCCAGAGACGGCGTGCACGACAGTACCGTACCGCGAAAGAAACTGGCCGTCTTGAGAATCCGCGCGACGCCGCCTTCGGCACCCACGGGGATTTGCATCGTACCGTCGTCGACACTGGTCTGCAGCGGAGGCACACCGGCAAGAAACATCGAAAGCGCGAACGCGTGCACCATGCGGTCGCCCGGCCGCACGCCGGCGCGCCAGCGGCCGCGGTGCAAGTACTCTCCCCAAAGATCGTCGATGTCGGCGCGCGTCAGCGGGTAGGGCTGAGGCTCTCCGGTGGTACCCGATGTCGCCGCCATGCAGACCAGGTCACCGATTGGTACGGCGAGGATCTCGTCGAGCACGCGGTAGATATCGCCTTCAAAGCGCAGGAGCAGGTCGCGGTAATCGGTCTTGCCGAACACCGGAACGGCGCGGCTCCACTGCTCGAGCGAATCCAAGTCCGCACCACGACGGATGCCCGCTTCACCGAGCCGGCCGGCGAAATAGGGCGCGTGCTCGATCAAGCGGTCGATGAAGTCACGCAGGCGCTCGAGCTGTAGGCGTCGCAGTTGCTCGCCGCCGAGCAAGGGCTCGACGGCCATGTTCCAGTAAGGCCGCTCGAGGCAAGCGGCTTCATCCTTGGAGACGGCCGGCGGTTCACCCATGACGAAAGCTCCCGAGGCGCGGCACCAGCGCGGCGGAGGAAAGTGCGCTAGGCGCTGGTACCAAATAAACGATTTTGGTACTCTCAATATCACCGTGAGCCGACTTCTGTCAAGGCGCGCCGGAACCGTGCAGCGCGGCGCCCGCCCCCCTCGCGAACGGCGCCTGCTCGACGGGCTCGAGCGTATCTTTCTCGAGCGCGGGCTGCGCAAGGTGACGGTGGCCGAACTAGCCGCCAAACTTCACTGCTCGCGCAGCACTCTTTACGCCTTGGCGCCGAGCAAGGAGGAACTCTTCCTGCTGGTACTCGAGCGGCTGTTCGATCGCATTCGCCGTCACGGCGACCAGGCGGCCGCAGCCACCGAGGACAAGGCGGCCAAGATCGTCGCCGTGCTGCGGCCCGCCATCGAGGAGTTTCAGGGCGCTAGCCGCCTGTTTTCCTACGACCTGATGCATTTTGCGTCCGCGCGCGAACTGCTCGAGCGCCACCAGCTGAATCGGCGTGCGTGGATTACCGACCTGATCGAACGAGGAATTCGCGAGGGCGTCTTTCGACCGGTGGATTCCCGCCTGGCCTTCGATCTCTTCCTCGTCGCGATTCGCCACGTGATGGAAAGTTCCTTCTTGGCCGAGAGCAAACTGACGATGAGCGATGCGCTGGCCCAAGCCGAGGACCTGCTGCTTCACGGCCTGCTGCGCCCGGCTTGACTCAATCGGGCCGGCCCAACAGAACCGTCGACGGAGCCAAAAGCACCGAGGAGACGGCAACGTGCAGCTGTTCGAACGAACCCGACTGGCATCGATGGAACTGAAGAACCGAATCGCGATGGCGCCGATGGGAACCGCCGGCATGGCGGACGTCGACATGGGCTACTCGCGCCGGCTGATCGACTTCTACGCCGCACGGGCGCGCGGCGGCGCCGGCATGATCATCACCGGCGCGGCGGTCGCCAACACCAGGCTCGAAGGCGGACTCTCCCATTACTTGCCGCGGCTAACCGGACCGACGTATCTCTCGCGCCTCGGCGAAGCCTGCGACGCCGTTCATCACTACGGCTGCAAGTTCGTGCTGCAACTGAGCGCCGGTTTCGGCCGCGTGAACCATCTACTGGGAAATCCGATTCCGCCGATTTCGGCCTCCGAGGTACCGTGCTTTCACGAGCCGAGTGTCACCACCCGCGCGCTGACGACCGAGGAGATCGGAGAAATCGTCATGTCGTTCGGCATGGCCGCGGCAATGGCCCAGATGGCCGGCGTCGATGCGATCGAAATCCAAGGCTACGGCGGCTATTTGATCGACCAGTTCCAAACCTCGCTGTGGAACAAACGCACCGACGAATACGGCGGAGACCTCGACGGGCGGATGCGCTTTTCCATGGAACTGATCAGTGCCGCGCGCAGCATGACCGGAGGCGCGTTGCCGATTCTCTACAAGTTTACTCCGGATCACTACATCGAGGGTGGCCGCCGACTCGACGAGGGCCTCGAAATCGCGCACCGGCTCGAAAAAGCCGGCGTCGATGCACTGCACGTCGACGGCGGCTGCTACGAAGTTTGGAACCGCGTGATTCCGAGCATGTACGAAGAACCGGCCTGCCAAATCGAACTCGCGCGCGCCGTCCGAGAGGTGGTCGACTTGCCGGTGATCGCCCACGGCAAACTCGGTCGCCCGGAGGTCGCGCGCAAGGTGCTCGAAGAGGGAAGCGCCGATTTCATTGCGCTAGGCCGTCCTCTTCTTGCCGATGCCGACTGGCCCCGCAAGGTGAAAGAAGGCCGCGAAGAAGACATTCGGCCCTGCATCGCCTGCAACGAAACCTGCCTCGGCAAGCGCCTGTCGCTCGGCTGTACGGTAAATCCCGTAACCGGCATGGAAAAGGAATACGCGCTTACGCCGATCGCACGCCGTCGCTCGGTACTGGTGATCGGCGGCGGGCCGGCCGGTCTCGAAGCCGCGCGCACAGCCGCCGAACGCGGTTGCGACGTTACCCTGTGGGAACAACGCGATCGCTTGGGCGGCAAACTGCACGTGGCCTCCGTCCCGGAGTTCAAGCGCGACATTCGCCCGCTGATCGACTACCTTTCGCGGCAGGTCGAGCGGGCCGGCGTGCACGTCGAACTGCGTAAGACGGCAACGTTGGCCGACGTACGCAAGCGCGCAGACGATGTCGTCATGATCGCTACCGGCTCGCGCTTTGCGATGCCGCCGGTGCCGGGGACCGAGCGCGAGCACGTCTTCAGCACGGTCGATCTGTACGAGGGAACGCGCGAGCTCGGCACGACGGTGCTCGTCGTCGGCGGCGGCCTCTGCGGCTGCGAGGCGGCGGCCTATCTGGCGGCGCTCGGCAAACGCGTGACGGTCATCGAGATGCAGCGGCAGATTCTTCCCGAAGGCAAGACCGTCAATACCCGCTTGGCGATCCAGGCGCTGCTCGACAAGAGCGAAGTCGAAGTGATGACCGAGACGCGCCTGCTCGAAATCACCGAAAACGGCGCGGCAGTCGAGCGCGCGGGCGCGCGCCGCGAACTCGCGGCGGACTCCGTCGTCATCGCCACCGGATTCAACGCCGATACCGATCTGCGCGACGCGCTCGAGGGCGTCGTGCCCGAAGTCGTCGTCCTCGGCGATTGCAGCAGGCCGCGCAACATCGGCGACGCGATCTGGGAAGGCTACCACGCGGCTCGCGTGCTCGAGTAGATACGAACGACTTACGACCGCCGGGCGGCGCGGCTCCGCCGGCTTTTTCAGTCGGCCGGCTCTCCGCTGATTCGGCGCGCAACCGCCTGCGATAAGCGCAGCGTCGCACCGGCGGCGACGACGCCGAGCAACCAGCTCAGGATGGCGGCCACGGCCCAACGGAATGTGTCGTGCGAAAAACGCTCGCCGAAACTCGCGGCCAAAGCGAAGACGTCGTCGTGCCGTAGCCCGAGCGCGGCGTTCGCCGTCGTCGGCGACGCGAGTAGTCCGATCACGCGACTGCTAACGATCGATGCGGCTTCGTAGTAGTCGCCTGCGAGCCCGATCAGCGGCGCCAGCATCAGGGTGAGCCCGGCGGCCAACGAGGCGAGGCCAGCGCTCGCCCGCGCCCGGCGCAACAAAGCGAAACCGCCGCAGACCGTCAGCAGGTACGGAGCGAGAACGGTCACCAGGTAGGTCAGGTCGGATCCCCCGGTGTCGAACGCGGTCAGCTGCCCGGCGTAGCTGCCGCCGGCACGCACGAAGGGAACCGCGCGCTGGATCAGCGTGCCGCCATAGAGTCGGCCGCCGCCGAAGCGGTCACCGCCAAGGGCCAAGCCCAGCCGCGGCGTCGCGCTAGAGCCGCTCGGCGACCAGACGGAAATGGTGGCCGTAAACCGCCAAGGTAACGGCGCGGCTGAACTTCCCCGGGTAACGCAGCAAGGTGTGGCCGAGCAAGGCCCAGAACGGCCGCCGCCCGGGATAGCGGACGCCGAGCAACCAAATCGAACGGAAGCACGCGACCACGTCGCCCCAACCCAGATAGGGGCGCGGGCCGACCGCGCGATAGTGGGCGAGAAACTCGCGCACACGGGAGTAGTAAACGCTCGGCTCGTAAAGCGAGCGCATCAACTTGCGGTAGCCGCCGACGAGCAACTCCCGGTCGAGTTTGGGCACAAAATTGAGGATCGCCTCGGTATTGTTGCCGCAGCTCTCCGCAATCAATCGGCCTTCGGCAAGCATCCTCTTATACAGCTTCGTGTCGGGAAGCGCCGTCAGAAGTCCGACCATTGCCGTCACGACTCCGGCACGCTGAATGAATTCGAACTGCCGTTGGAAGATGTCGGCAGTGTCGTTGTCGAAGCCGACAATGAAGCCGCCCATGACTTCGAGACCTGCCTCCTGAATGTCGCGTACGGAATCGACCAGATCGCGGCGCGTATTCTGCAGCTTGTGGCATTCGCGCAGGCTCTCGAGCGACGGCGTCTCCACGCCGAGGAATACTTTCTTGAAACCGGCGTCTACCATCAGCCGCATCAACTCCGCGTCGTCGCCCAAGTTGACCGAGGCCTCGGTAAAGAACTCCATGCGCGTGCCGGTGTGGCGACGCCAGGCGATGATCGCCCGCAGGAGTTCTTTGACCCGCGCGCGATTGCCGATGAAGTTGTCGTCGACGAGAAATACCGAGCTGCGCCAGCCGGCACGTCGCAACGATTCGAGTTCGGCCACCAGTTGCCGGGGGGTCTTCGTTCTCGGCACACGCCCGTTCATCACGATGATGTCGCAGAACTCGCAGTCGTAAGGGCATCCACGCGAGAACTGCACCGACATGCTGGCGTAGTAGTGGAAATCGAGCAGATCCCAACGAGGGATCGGCACGCGCGTGATGTCCGGCCGGCCTTCGGCGCGATAGAAGCGGCGCAGCGTGCCTTGCTCCATATCGGCGGCGAGTTCCGAAATGACATCCTCACTTTCGCCGAGCGCAAAGTGAGCAATCTCGGGGAACGATTCCGAACTCGTCGTAAACAGCGGTCCGCCGGCGATCAGCGGCAATTCGTGCATTTTGCAACGACGGACGATCTCGCCGACGGATTCGCGGTGAACGATCATCGCGCCGACCATCGCGTAGTCGGCCCAACGCAGGTCGACGTCCTTGAGCCGCGTCAGGTTCAGATCGACCAAACGCAGATTCCACGAACGCGGCAGCATCGCGGCAACGGTAAGCAGACCGAGTGGCGGAAAGGCGGCGCGCTTCGAAACAAAGCGCAGCGCGTATTTGAAACTCCAGAACGTATCCGGCGTCTCGGGCGAGATCAGTAGAACATTCATGCGGCTCCCTTTCGCCCGGGATCCAACGCGGATCGCCTCCCCGAGCATGGACCAACTAACCTACGATGGGAGCCCTTGCCGCTCAAGAGCTGCGAGCGGACTTTTTTCGCCTCGTGGGTCCGGTTACCGTACAAGTCTGTTCGGAGACCGGCGATGATGCTCATCTACACCACGGCACCGCTCGAGGATCCGCGCGAGGCGCGGCGCAGCTTTCCTCTTCTCGAAGCGGCCGGCTACGATGGCGCCTTTAGCTTCGAGGCAAAGCACGACCCCTTCCTACCTCTGGCCGTGGCCGCCGAGCACACCAGCCGAATCCAGCTCGGAACCGCGGTCGCGATCGCCTTGGCGCGCAACCCGATGACTCTGGCCAACCTGGCCTACGACTTGCAAGTGCTGACCGGCGGTCGTTTCTTGCTCGGCCTCGGCACCCAGGTTCGCCCCCACATTGAAAAACGCTTCAGCTCGGCCTGGTCCCACCCGGTCGCGCGCATGCGCGAGATGGTGCTGGCCATTCGCGCGATCTGGAACTGCTGGGAGGGCAACGAAGAGCTGCGGTTCGACGGTCGCTTCTACCGCCATACCCTGATGATCCCGGCCTTCAATCCGGGGCCCAACCCGTTCGCACCACCGCCGATTTTCCTCGGTGGCTTCCGGCCGCGCATGATCGAGGCCGCCGGCGAGGTCGCCGATGGTTTCATCGCCCACCCCTTCAATTCGCGCCGCTCGCTGCAAGCAAACGTCCTTCCTGCACTCGAGCGCGGTCTGGCCCGCGGCGGGCGCAAGCGCGACGCGTTCAAGATCATCTGCGCGACGATCGTTGCGACCGCCGACGACGCCGCGGGGCTCGAGAGCGTTCGTTCGGTTGTAAGGAAGCAGCTCGCGTTCTACGGCTCTACGCCCGCCTACCGCAGTACGCTCGAGTGTCACGGCCGCGGTGAACTGCACGAACAACTAAACACCATGTCAAAGCAGGGTCGCTGGGACGAAATGGCGGCGTTGATCGACGATGAATTGCTCGATGAGATTGCAGTGGTCGGCGAACGCTCGGAGATTGCGCCGGCCCTGCAGCGACGCCTCGGCGACCTTGCCGACGGTGTCAGCCTGACGAACAACCGGGCGCCGGACCCGCGACACTGGTCCGACGTGGTCGCCGATCTTCGCGCCATGTAGAGCGCGCGACCTGTTGCTTACTTCACCGCGAGCACGTGCACGCTGCGAACCGCGTCCACGTAGCCACGCGCCTGCTCCTCGGTGATTCCCAAGCCGGCGATCGCGTCACGCACCGAGGGGTCGTCGAGCGAAAAGAAACTCTCCACCGAAGCTTCGCGCGTCACCTCGACCCGACCGAAGCCGGCTGCCCGTATGGTTGCCAAGTATTCATCCCGCAGTACCGCCCCACCGACGCAGCCTACGTAGGCTTCCACGCTACCGAGAATCGCCTCGGGCAACGGCCGATCGAGCACGACATCGGAAACCATCACGCGTCCGCCCGGTCGCAGTACACGGTAGGCTTCGGCGTAGACCTTGGGCTTGTCCGGCGAGAGGTTGATCACGCAATTCGAGATGATCACATCAACGCTCGCATCGTCGATCGGAAGATCCTCGATGTAGCCCTTGCGGAACTCAACGTTGTCGAAGCCGCCGGCACCCGCGTTGGCTCGGGCCTTCTCGAGCATTTCGTCGGTCATATCGACACCGATGACTCTACCGCCGGGACCGACGGCGCGGGCCGCCAGGAACGCATCGAAGCCGGCGCCCGAGCCGAGGTCGACGACGACCTCCCCCGTGCGCAAACTGTCGATCGCTGTCGGGTTGCCGCAGCCGACACCGAGGTTGGCGCCTTCTGGAACCGCCTCGAGTTGTTCGTCGCTGTATCCAATTTGCCGACTCTTGGCATCGGCGTCGGGATGTTCGTCGAGCGCGACGCGTGCGTAGCCGTCGCGCACCATCTCGCGAACAGCATCGCCATCGGCCGCACGCGGCGTCCGCGGGGCGCTGCTGCCGCAACATCCGCTCACGCGTGCATTCGGCTGGGGTTTCGCATCCGTTTTCATTGGCTTCTCCTCGCTGCCTGCTCACCGTCGGTCGCCGAGTCGCAACACGGAGAATCTTCGCAGCAATGTTCGGTGAGGTAGGTTAGCAGCTCCCGCATCGCGCCGAAGTCCGGCGCGTAGACTTTTAAACGGCCCTCGCGGCTGCAGCAGACCAGACCCGCGTGGCGTAGCTCTTTTAAATGGAACGAAAGCGTCGCCGCGGGGACACCGAGGTCGGCCGCGAGCCTGCCGGCCGGCAGCCCGGCGCTGCCGGCCCGCACCAGCCTGCGAAAGGCCCGCAGACGCGTCTCTTGCGCCAGAGCCGCCAGAGCCATCACCACCTCCATTGGTTTCATATTTCTGTTATTATAGAATTATACGATACTTGTCAAGCCCTCGCCTAGCAGCCTGCTAGGCGTGCGTGCTATAGACAGGCATGCGGTCCAACCGAGCCATGCGGAGCTTCGACCGCTTTGCGCGCAAGCTACGACCCCACCTCGAAGCCCGTTACGGCACCGACGTTTCCCGGCGTGTCTTGCGGGATGCGCGCGGGCAGTACCTCAGGCTGCTGCCGGAGCTTCCACGCATCGGCGGCGTCCGCAACATTTTTTCTCCGGTCATGACCGTCAACGGTTGGGGCGTCGCTTTGTTCCGTGCGATGAAAGCCGCCGGCTACTCGGCCGAAGACACGGTGCGCGTATGCGCCGAACTGAGCGATCAACTCTTGCGCTCGATTCCTGCGCCGTTGCTGCGCATCTTCGGACGGCTCGCGTTCAGTGCGCCGAGCCGCTTCTTGCTGGCAAGGCAGGCGGCGCGATCGCAAAAGCGCCGCTATAGTGAAGACTTCGTTTACCGCTTCGAAACCGGTGGCGACGACGACGGTGCCTTGGTGTTCGAGGAATGCGCCGTCAACAAGTTCTATCGCAAGCAGCAAGCGACGGAACTGGCCCCGTATTGCAACTTCTTTGACGTCACCTACAGTCGCCTGATGCACATGGGTTTGAACGCCGACGAAACCATTGGGCTCGGCTGCCAAACCTGCCAACTGCGCTATAAGTACGGTCGCGAAACGAGCGTTCCGGAGCGCTTGCAAGGAATCTTACCGAAGGAGCCGCTTTCATGACCCAGGACTCGGACAAAGCTTGCCTAGCCTGCCGGCAAACCTCACAAGAGGTTCCCTTGCTCGCACTCGAGTACCGCGGCACGCAAACGTGGATCTGCCCGCAGCATCTGCCCGTATTGATTCACCACCCGCAGCGTCTCGCCGAGTTGCTTCCCGGCGCGGCGGGACTCGACGGTGCCGAGGACTGCGAGTAGCGCGGTGAGCGGCCTCCTTCAGAAAATCCCCGGCATCTCTCGATTCTTTCGTCCCGCTCGCGATCGCGCGCGGCATGCGATGCTCGAACGCATGCCGCGTGCCGGCGTCGTCGCCGAGATCGGCGTACACGAAGGGGAGTTCTCACGCGAGATCCTCGAAGCGACCCAGCCCGCGCGCATCCATCTGATCGATCCGTGGATCCACCAGAGCGACGATCGCTACCAGCGCGCCTGGTACGGAGGCCGCATCGAAGACGGACAGGTCGGAATGGACGCGCGCTATCAGCGCGTTCTGCGCATGTTCGAACCGGATATCGAAAGCGGACGCGTGCTGGTTCATCGTCAAACGTCGAGCGAGGTCGTCGAAAGCTTTGACGACGCCTACTTCGATTGGATCTACATCGACGGCAACCATCTCTACGAGTTCGTCAAACAGGACCTCGACCTGTTCTATCCGAAGATCAAGCCGGGCGGTTTCATCACCGGAGACGATTACGGTGTTCGCGGATGGTGGGAGTACGGCGTCCAGCGCGCGGTCGACGATTTTCTCACGCAACACGACGATTTGAGCATGGTACTGTACGGCCGCCAATACGTCATCGAACTGCCGGGATAGGATTCATCATGGCAAATGGACAGGCATACTTTGCTCATCGCTACGGTCCCTGGGCTGTCGTTACCGGAGCCTCGTCGGGAATCGGAGCCGAGCTTGCGCGGCAGCTTGCCGGCCGCGGTTGCAACTTGCTGTTGGTCGCACGGCGGCTCGAACGGCTGCGGCAACTGGCTGAAGAGTTAAAGCATCAGCACGGCGTCGAGACCGATACGCTTGCGCTCGATCTCGCTCGCTCGGATTTTCTCGAATCGCTACTGGACGCAAGCGACCGGCGAGATGTCGGGCTGGTCGTCTGCAACGCGGGCCTAGGCGCCAAAGGTTTGCATCATGAAACCGCGCGGGCCCAGATCGAATCCGTCCTTTCGGTAAATTGCCGTGCCGTCACACTGATGGCCGGCGCGTTTCTTCCGAAATTGATCGACCGCGGTCGCGGCGGCCTCTTGCTAACCGGCTCGATCGAGGCCGCAGTGGGTTTTCCGTATTCCGCTACGTACTCGGCGAGCAAGGCCTACGTGCGTGCCTTCGGCGAAGCGTTGTGGTCCGAGGCCCGTCCCGCCGGCGTCGACGTCTTGGTGCTGGCGCCGGGAGCGACGGATACCGAGATTCTGCCGGCTCAGGGGATTCGGCCCGATAAAATGACCGGCCTCATGTCGCCGCAGGTAGTCGCACGTGGCGCCCTCGAGCATCTCGGCAAAGGCCCTCATTATATTCCGGGCGTTCACAACAAGGCGATGGTCGCCGTGCTCGGATTGCTGCCGCGGCGATTGGCGGTCGCGCTGGCGGGCAAAGGAATGCGCAGCGCAATCGCCGGGAGCGCTTCGGACTGACGGACGAACGACAGGCGCAGCGATACGGACCGAACGATGGTAGAGGACTCACGGCCGGAGCCCGAAGACTTCGTAGTCGACGTCGATCCCGACGAGTACGGACGCGTCGCCGATATCCTCGTGCTCGCTTTTCGTCAAGATCCCGGGTTCCAAGTAATCGCCGGCAGCGCCGGCCGCCGCCGCGAGAATCGGATGGCGGCGATGGTCGAATCGACGCTCGAAGTTCATCTTGCCGGAGGGAAACCGGTGCGCGGCATCTTTCGTGAAGGAAAATTGCTGGCCGTCAGCTTGGTCGAGCGGCCGGGGTCGGCATTGGCTCTGACTCCGTCCGTCGCTGCAAGCCTGCGTCTGCTCATGCGGACGAATCCCGCCGTCGCCTGGCGGTCAACGCGGACCTATCTCAAAGTCATGCGCCGCCGGCCGCGCCAGCCGCACCATTACCTGTCGATGATCGCCGTCGATCCGATGACCCAGGGATTTGGTCTCGGCCGCACGATGCTTGAAGACCTCCACCGGGCCTGCGCCGACCATCCGACCTCGACGGGCGTCGCGCTCGATACCTCGAACCCGGCAAATGTCTCGTTCTACGAGCGCTTCGGTTACCGCGTCCGCCGTGCGCTGCGCGTCTGCAAGACCGACGTCTGGTGCCTGTGGCGGGAGAAAGACGCGAATTAACGGGCCCCGGTGGCGTAGAATAGAGCGAAGGAGCGGGCATCAACGGCTCAACCCACCGGGGTTCAGCAGTCCGCGCGGTACCGTTTCTTGACCGCACAAGACAAGCTGGCGCGCGCGTTTACTGGCGTTCTCGTTTTTACCGGTTCCTGCATCCTCACCGTCGGGTTCGGCATTCTGATCAACTCGCCGTCGGCGGCCATGCTCGCGCTGATCGGCAGCTTCGGCGCCCATCTTTACGGCAGCCGCGCCCTGCGCTGTCCGTTTTGCCACCGTTCGCTGTACCACCGATTGGTCTCGGCCGGCCGCCTGCTGACGAGTTGGCGCGCCTGGTCGATCGACGAACTGGCGAGTTGTCCCTACTGCGACCGCGATCTCGCCCAGCCCTTGCCCGAACACCGCTAGGCACCGGCGATCGCGGGCGGCTCTTTTCCACTCGACCGCGGTACCGTCCGCAGCTGCCCTGAGCTATTCTCGCGACGCCGCTCGTAGCGGCTAGTCGATGAATCGAACGCAGCCAGCGACTAGCGACGAGAACGTCGTCGAGACGCACGCCCTCAGCAAGCGTTTCGGCGCACGCGCCGCCGTCGACGGGCTAAACCTGCAGGTGCCGGCGTCGCTGTGTTACGGCCTTCTTGGTCCAAACGGCGCCGGCAAGACAACAACGTTGCGCATGATCTACGGCGTGACCAAGCCGACGAGCGGACGTGCCGAGGTGTTCGGTCTCGATATCGCGCGGCACGGACGCAGCGTACGGCGGCGCCTCGGCGTGACGTTGCAAGAAAACGTGTTGATCGAATCGCTGACGCCCGAAGAAAACCTGAGAGTCTTCGGTCGCTACCACCTACTCAGCGAAGCCGATCTGACGGAACGCATCGACGAGCTAATCGATTTTCTCCACTTGGCGTCGCACCGAAACGTTGCCGTCCGCAACCTGTCCGGCGGATTTCAAAGACGCTTGGCGATCGCGCTCTCGCTCGTCAACCGCCCCGAGCTGCTGATTCTCGATGAGCCCACGACCGGGCTCGATCCGGGCGTGCGCCTGGCATTGTGGGGCCGGGTGCGCGAGTTGCGCGCGGGCGGTACGACGATCCTGCTGACCACGCACTATATGGACGAGGCCGAACGCCTGTGCGATCGCGTCGGCATCATCGCCGGCGGCAAACTAATCGCCGAGGGTTCGCCAGCGCAGCTCATCGAACGAACGTTGGCAAGTGAAACGGTGGAGTTCGACTGCACGTCGCAAGAGGAAGCGAGTTTGCTCGCCGGCTTCAACGACAATCTGCGTCGGCTGCGATCGGGCAACCGCTTGATCCTCCATCTAGACGACGCGGCAAAACTGATCGAGTACATCCATCATCAAGACGGCGAGCCACAGCGTCGCTTCGTCGTGCGGCCGACCAATCTCGAGGACGTCTATCTCGCACTCACCGGCAGCAGCCTGGAGGCCGGCGAATGAGCGTGTCGCCAAGCCATGCTCTGGCCGTATGGAAGCGCAACGCCTCGATGTACGCGCGCACCTGGAAGTGGAACCTACTTCCGAATTTCTTCGAACCGGTGTTCTATCTGATGGCGGTCGGCATCGGCGTCGGCGCCTATATCCAAGAAATGGGCGGCATGTCTTACGTTCAGTTTCTCGCGCCGGGACTCGTGTGCGTGGCCGCGATGAACGGCGCCAGCTACGAAGTAACCTACAACGTTTTCGTGCGTTTGACCTTCGAAAAAGCCTACGACGCCATGCTGACGACGCCGGTCGAACCCGACGACGTACTCGCCGGAGAGGCACTGTGGGCGGTAAGCCGTTCGATGATCTACAGCGGCTGTTTTTTTGTCATCGTCGTCTTGTTCGGCCTCGCGCCGCTACCCACGGCCCTGCTCGCGCTGCCGGCCGCCCTGCTGGCCGGACTGCTGTTTACCTCGATCGGCCTGGCGTTTTCGCTGCACGTCGAGACGATCGACTTGTTCAGCTTCTACTTCACGCTGTTCCTCACGCCGTTGTTCCTCTTTTCCGACGTGTTCTTTCCGATCGACGAGCGCCTTTCGCCCGTCTGGCAGTGGGTCGCCGAGCTTTTGCCGCTGCTGCATCCGGTGCGTTTGGCGCGAGCCGCATTCCGCGGCCAGGCCGAAGCGGGACTGGTCGCCTGGGACGTCGCCTACAGCGTCGCCGTGTCGTTGCTCTTGCTGGCGCTAGCGCGACGCGGTGCCAGGCGCCGTCTGACGAGTTGAAACGCCGATGCCCGGGGTAGCCAGCATCAGCACGCGGGAGTCCTGGGTTCTGCTATCCGGTGTCGGTCGACGTGCGCGCTGCTCTTCTTATCGCGCTACCACGACGAACTGCTCAGGGCGAAAGCGCCTTGATCCGCGCTCGAGCGCGCTCGGCCATCGGATCGCTCGGGTAGCTGTCGGCGAAGCGGCGCCACAACGCGATCGCTTCGTCCCGCTTGCCGGTCCGCTCGAGCAACAACGCAAGGTTGAAGAGTCCAAAATAGTCGCGTGCGTCGCGCGACAGCACCTTACGGTAGGCGGCGCCGGCATCCTTCG
>CAZJCO010000009.1:0-19940 GCA_964544375.1 uncultured Myxococcales bacterium | reverse complement strand
GCTGCCGCTGGCGGGAAACGACGACGGCGGCGGCTTCTTGCACGAAGGCATGCTGGTGACGATGGTGGACTTTTGCGGCGCGCTGGCGTCCTACGCCGGCGGCAGGGTGCACCGCCGCCGCGGCGGCTCGACGGTGGCTCTGAGCGTCGCCTTCAGTCACCGCGTCGAGCGCGACGTGCTCGGCGCCGGCCGTCTCATTTGTCGCTCGGGCGAGTCCTTTTCGAGTCAGGTCGAACTCTGGCCCGAGGGAAGCGCGGAAGTCTGCGCGCTCGGATCCGTTTCCTACCGCATCCCGAGTCTCGATTGAGGCTCGTGCGTGCGGCCTTGCTTGGCCTTGGGCACAGGCTGCTGCTATCCAGGCGCAAGGTTGGATGAGGGGATGCAGAGGCGGCAGGAGCCCTACAGTTTTTCACGCGTAACGACCTTCGAGCAGTGTCCGCGGCGGTTCCGTTACCGGTACCTCGACGGCGTGCGCGAGGCGTTTCGCGGAATCGAGGCGTTCATGGGTCAGCAGGTCCACGCCGCCATCGAGTGGGCCTTCGACCGGCGCGACACCGCAGGTTCGCCGTCGTCGGCGCAGCTCATCGAACGCTACTGCGCGCTGTGGGACGATGCCCTCGGCGAGGACGCACCGGTGGTACGCGTCATCAAAGCCGGCAAAGAAGCCGAGTTCTACCGTCGCGCGGGAGCGGAGATGCTCGACCGATTCTATCGCTGCCGCTTCACCCAAGACCGTCTGGAGACCACTGCCAACGAACACCACTTCGTCGTTCGCATCGGCGGGCGCCACGATTTTCAAGGTTTCATCGACCGTCTCGCACGCGACAAGCGAGGGTTGCTTTACGTCATCGACTACAAAACCGGTGCACGTGTTCCGCGGCGGTTCGGCGGAAAGGATGCCGATCAACTAAGGGCCTACGCGCTGGCGATGTTTCTCGGTTCGAAGGAGTCCCAGGTCGAGTTGGTCCTGGAGTATCTGCGTGGCAGCAAGGTCCACCGGCAACGGGTCGAACGCGACGAGGCGGCACTTCTGGAGGAGACACTGGCGGCGCGCATCGACCGCGTGGAGCAGTCGACGGTGTTCCCGCCGATTCCAGGCGTACTTTGCTCGTGGTGCGGTTACAACGATATTTGCGACGCCCAGGTTAGCGTCCGCGCCGGGATCGCCTGACTCAGTTGCTGTCGCCTCGGGGGGCCGTTTCGCCGGCCAGTTCCAGCAACACTTGCGCCGGGTCCCAGTAACTCATCAGCGCCTGAATGCGTCCGTCCGAGCCGATTTCGAATACCGTGATGCCTTCGAACTGCGCCGCACCGCCGGAGACCCCCAGCGCTTCCGCGCTCCACAGTACCGCCGCTCCCGAGCCCGCGTGGAAGACCCGTCGCTCCTGGATGTCGAGCGACTGGAAGGGCGCCGTCAGGATGTTCCAGACGTGTTTGCGGGACTCCTGGTCCTCGGCCTCCGGGGCACCGACCGGATCATGCTGGACGGCGTCATCGGCGAACAGAGCCAACCATGCCGTCTCGTCGCGCCTGCGCAATGCATCGAAGTAGCCGGCCACGGCTCCGGCGACGGTTTTGTCCTTGATGGCCTTCATCTGGGCTTGAGTGCCTCGGTGGGCCGGAGCTTGCAAGGGGCGCCATTACCAGGCGGATCCGACCGGTAACCAAGGTCTCCGGTTTGTTCATGTATATCAACGGATTTCGCTTACCGTGCCGCTAATTCCTTTGTCGAATAAGCAAATATCGAGAGCGACGAATTCTCTTGATGGGACGGGCGCTTGCGCGGAGCCATGAGAAGCACCCTCCGGCGTGTGGCCTCGCCCCGCGTGGTCGGCCGACGCCAAAACCAGCAATGACGCGGTTCCTCCGGCGACGGGCGCCGACCCCGGCCGAATCCGGTTGGAGCGGCGCGCCTACGGGGGCATCCTAACTAGGACGAAGCGCACTTCTCCTTCAGCGCATACTGGCGCCCGCCGGCTCGGATTCCGCTCCGGGCCGCGGGCGCCGGTTTCGTCTGAGGCGCCTCAGTTCGCCCGTTCGTTCAGACTCCAGTCGTAATCGGTGTACTCGAGCTTGGGGGGCCGATCGGCTTCGGCCAGAGCCCGGCGCGCCGCGGCCGGACCAAAGCGGCCGAAAAAGGCGGCCGCGCCGCGGGCAGAGCCGAGCGGCGAGGTTTCGGCAAAATCCTCGGCGAACCAGTCGAAAATTGGCGAAAGGTAAAGCGTATTGTTGGCTGCTTGATAGCGGTTTTTGGACTCGTCGGCGAGGAAATCGGCAGCGGCTCGATCGAGCTGGCGCTCGAGCGACGGTCCTTCGAACGCCTCGGGGCGCAGTGGCGGGCAGCCCTTCGAGGCACAGACGACGGCGAAGTGAACGCGCCGGTCGCCGAATCGCGGCCGCAGAATGCCGTGTTCGATATTGTCGAGCGAAAGCTCGGGGCTGCCGAATTCGGGCGCCAGGTGACCGAGCGGAATGAAGGTGAGCTTGAACGGGCCGCCCAGCGGGCGCCTCCACAGCGGGGTGACGTTCCAGATGCTCTCCAGCGGGTAATGGTCGAGAATCAGCTTGACGGTGTAGGCGTTGTAGGCGTTGATCCAAAAGGCCATGCGATCGTTTCTTGGCCATCCGCGAAAGGCCTCGAGTGGGGTTTTCTCGAGTGTAGCCAGATATCTCTCGAGTTCATCGCGCCTTTCGGCGAGGCCGCGGTAATCTACCCGGCCGTCGGCGACCTGTTTGGCCAGCAACGCGGACCAGGCTTGGTGGCGCGGGGCGGAACGGGCTGCCTCGGCGCCAGCGCGGACCGGACCGATGGCAAGCACCAACAGGAGGCCGGCGATCAGAGTAGCGCTTGCCAGCTGGCGGGCGCGCTGGAAGCGAGCGTGATGTTCGGCGCGGCCGAGTTCAATCGGCATCGCGGTCGATTGCCCAGATGTCACCCCAGATGTGCTGGCCGCCGCTGACGTCGAGCGTAGCGGCGGTGGTCCAGTTCGATGCCGGTGATGCGAGGAACACGACGGCCGCGGCGACTTCCTCGACGGTTCCGAAACGGGGAATTGGCAGAGCGTCGAGCGTCGCGCCGATACCCTCGTAGTAGGTCTTGGCAAATCCATAGGTGTCGATCGGGCCGGGGGCGACCGAATTGATACGGATACCGTATCGCGCCCACTCTACCGCCAAGCTTCGAGCCAAGTTGTCGACGGCGGCTCGAGCCGCCGAGGTATGCGCAATGCCCGGCATTCCGCGATGATAATTGGCCACGACGTTGACGATGCGGCCCCCCTTTGCCTGAATCATACGTTTGCCGACGGCCTGCGTTACGTACCAGGTTCCGTTCAGATTGTTGTTGATGACCGTTTGCCAGCCCTTGACCGAATACTTTTCGGCGGGCGAGGGAAACTGGCCGCCGGCGTTGTTGACTAGGATGTCGATGCGTCCGTAGTGCGCTGCAACCGCGGCGACCATCCCTTCGACTCGGTCGGGCTCGCGGATGTCGCATTGGAACACGAAAGGCCGCCGGCCGGTTTCTTGTTCGATTTCGCCGGCTCCGCGTTCGAGGTTCTCCTGCGAGCGACTGGCGATAGCGATTTGCGCCCCGCATTCGCTCATCGCCAGCGCGATGGCTTTGCCGATTCCCGTGCCTCCGCCGGTGACCAGTGCGATGTCGCCGTCGAGCAGCGTCGGATTGAAAAAGGTTCCTGCTCCCATCAAGTCTTCTTTATCTGGTTTTGCCCGTTCGGGCACTTCTCGCTGTCGCAAGCGCTGCCGGTGGTTTGCGAACGACGACGATAGCTTTGTAATCTCAGCCGCTTACGCCTCTGCGACGGACGCGGGCGAAAGCCGCCGAGAAAAGTTCTCGAATAATGTCAGGGTGGAATACCTCCAAACCCACGGAAACCTTGCCAGGCGGGCAAAAGTGCTTAGCTTAGCAGCGTGCCGAAAGGGTCGATGAAAATGGAGTACGACGAAGAAAAGCACCCCGAGGAGGAAGCTGCGACGGCCGTCGCCGAACACGAGAGCACGGCGCTCGATCCGGTCAATCCGGATCCGGAACGCCTGCGGCGGATGGCGACGACTCCGGTATTGCAGGCCCTGTGGGCAGCGGTGTTGCCGCTGGTTGGGGTGCTGCCTGCGCGGCCGCATGAGTATCCCGGAGTGTTCAAGGTCGAACCCGGACCGGGAACGGACGAGGCGACCATCTTCGTCGACATTCCCAACGAGAAGTACGAGCCAGGCAAGCCGCCGCGCATGGAGCGGGTGATCTCCCTCACCGTGAAGCTGGCGCACGATTACCGTCTCCTCGGCGATCGCTACTACTGCGTCGATTGCGAGGTCCCCGAAGGCGAAACTCGCCACTAAAGCGCGGCGGCTGGCCGATTGGCGTTTCCCTTCGGGCGCATCGACAATGACCCATGGCCGACGAGCGACCCCCCGAATTCGATGTTGATCTGTTCGTCCTCGGCGCGGGCAGCGGTGGCCTCGCCACCGCCAAACGCGCCGCTTCTTACGGTGCGCGGGTAGCCATCGCCGAACGCGACCGCGTCGGCGGCACCTGCGTGATCCGCGGCTGCGTTCCCAAGAAGTTGATGGTCTATGCGTCGGAACTCGGCGCGGCTGCCGAGGACGCGCGTGCTTACGGATGGGCAAGCACGCGCGGGAGTTTGGACTGGACCAGTCTGGTTGCCCGCCGCAACGAAGCGGTCGCAAGGCTCGAGAGTATCCACGAAGAGTATCTCGCGAACGCGCAGGTAGAACTCGTGCGTGGCGTCGCCCGCTTGCTCGACCCGCATACGGTGACGCTCGATGGCCGGCGTTTTCGCGCGCGTAATATTTTGATCGCGACCGGATCGGCTCCCATCCTGCCGCATCTTCCCGGGATCGAGAACGCGATGACGAGCGATGACTTCTTCGAGTTGAACGAAGCGCCGGCGCGTGTGGCGATTGTCGGCGGCGGTTACATTGCGGTGGAGTTCGCGTCGTTCTTGAACGGTCTCGGCATCGACGTCTCGCTCCTGATTCGTCGCGAGCTTCCGCTGCGCGGCTTCGACGAGGATCTCCGCGCGGAACTCTTGGCGGGGCTCGAAAGCGCGGGCATCGACGTGCATACGCGCACGCAGGTAGAAAACATCGAGCTGCGAGCGGACGGCGGACGGCGGCTCGTGCTCGCCGGTCCCGACGGCCCGGGTCGGCTCGACGTTGATCGTAGCCTGGTCTACGCCGTCGGCCGTGCGCCGCGTACGGCCGAACTCGGTCTCGAGGAAATCGGCGTCCAGCTAGGCGAGCGTGGCGAAGTGATGGTCGACGACGACGGCTCGACGACGGTGCCGGGCGTGTTCGCCGTCGGCGACGTCACGGGCCGCTCGCCGCTGACGCCGGTGGCGATCCAAGCCGGCAGGGCGTTGGCCGACCGTCTGTTCGGCAATCGCGACTACCACATGGACTGGGAGGGCATTCCGACCGCGGTGTTCGCCGAACCGCCAATCGGTACGGTCGGGTGGACCGAAGCCGAGGCGGCCGAACGGTTGGGAGAAGACGGCTTCAAGGTGTACCGATCCCGATTTACTCCGCTGCTCTACAGCTTGACCGAGCGCAAGGTGCCGACGCTGATCAAGATGATCGTCGCACGCGACACGAATCGCGTCGTCGGTTGTCACATGATCGGACGCGATGCGCCGGAGATCATCCAAGGAATCGCAGTGGCGATGAAAGCCGGCGCGACCAAGGACGACTTCGACGCGACCGTCGGCATTCACCCATCGAGCGCAGAGGAGTTTGTTACGCTAACGTGACAACCAGCCGTTGTCTTGTAGAAAGAAGCGATAGCGGCGGCTCTTTGCTTTAGAGATACCGATGCGCGTCGATCGCCGGATAGGGCCGGCGACGTCTCCCGACTCGATCCTCAATACGCCGTTTTCTTCGCTGCCGCCGTCCTCGCGTGAGAGCAACCAATGGCCGTCGAGCCGGCTGTCGATATCGAGCGCCTGGCACAACTTGCCGGGACCGTTGGTGAGCGCAGCGCCGCTCGCCGGTTTGCGACCGACTGCGAGCCGCGCACGAGCCTCCATCATTCGTTCGATTCCCTCGAGCGGTTCGATCGCGCGAATGAGTACGGCTTCGCCGCGACCCTCGGGGCCGGTCACGATGTTGAAGCAAAACGAACGGTGGATGCGGTAGACGTAAGCGTGGCCGGCGCGGCGGAACATCGAGGCGTTGCGGCGCGTCTTACCGCCATAGGCATGACACGCGGGGTCGTCGTGCGGGTAGGCTTCCGTTTCGACGATCCGGCCGACACGGCGACTGCCGCCGTCGATCCGCACGATCCTCCATCCGAGCAACGCCGAAGCTGCCGTCAGGGCGTCGTCGAGCGAATGCATTCAGTGAAGCGTGCGCGGCATCGACAACTCGAACTCTGGAATCTCGACGTGAAAGATCGAACCGTCGTCTCCGTGCATTTGGTACGTACCGCGCATCCGGCCGGTGGGCGCCTCGATGACGGCGCCGCTGGTGTACTCGTGGAAATCGCCCGGCGCGAGTACCGGCTGTTCTCCGACCACGCCTTCTCCCTCGACTTCGCGCACCGAGCCGCTGTCGTCGGTGATGTACCAGTGCCGCCGTTTCAGCTGCACGGTTTCGTCGGAGCGGTTGGTGATGGTGATGCGGTATGCGAACACGTAGCGGTCGACCACCGGGTCGGATTGTTCCGGTATGAAGATCGACTGAACGTCGACGCGGACACCTCGGGTCACGGCGCTTGGCACGCGCCGGAGTAAAACCCAGTGCGCGCGCCGGGGCAAGTCTCGCAGCGGATGCCGCGGCGCGGCGCGGGGGCTGGGCGACGCTGTTTTTGCGCGGCCCACGACCGTGTCAAGATGCGCGCCCATGACGATCCACCATCGAATCTGCAATCTGTGCGAAGCGACCTGCGGGATCCTGGTCGAGAGCGACGGTCGACGAATTCTTTCGATCCGCGGCGACGAGCACGATCCGCTGTCGCGCGGATATATCTGTCCGAAAGCCATCGCCTTGAAAGAAACCTACGAAGACCCCAATCGTCTGCGCCGGCCGATGATCCGCGACAACGGAAGCTGGCGCGAGTGCGAGTGGGAGGAGGCGATCGCAAGAAGCGCCGACGGTATTCACGCGGTGCAGCGCCGCGGCGGGAAGGATGCCTTCGGCGTCTACGTCGGAAATCCGTCGGTTCACAATTTGCCGGCGCTGCTGTCGAGCCCAGCCTTCATCCGCACCTTGGGAACGAAGACTCGTTTCAGCGCTTCTTCGGCGGATCAGTTTCCGCGCATGCTAGCGTCCTATCTGATCTACGGCGCGCAGTTTTCGATCCCTGTCGCCGACCTCGAGCGTACCGACTATTTCGTCATCTTTGGCGCCAATCCGCTGGTGTCGAACGGCAGCCTGATGACGGCGCCCGGCATGCGCGGCCGCCTGCGGGCGATTCGCGAGCGCGGGGGCAAGGTCGTCGTCGTCGATCCGCGCCGCAGCGAAACCGCCGAGGCGGCCGACGAGCACGTCTTCCTTCGTCCCGGCAGTGATCCGCTCTTGTTGCTGGCGATGCTCGATACGATCTTCTCCGAAGGGCTGCAGGAACTCGGTGCGGCCGAGGGACGCGTGGTCGGCCTCGAGAGGCTCGCCGAGCGCGCCAGCGCGTTCTCGGCCGAGCGCGTCGAGCATGCCACCGGCGTGGCCGCAGAAACGACCCGCCGGCTGGCGCGCGAACTCGCGGCTGCAAGCACTGCCGCCTGCTACGGCCGCATCGGCACCTGCGTGCAGCCGTTCGGAACGCTGGCGAACGTCTTGATCGACGCGCTCAACGTCGTTACCGGCCGGCTCGATCGTGAAGGCGGGGCGATGTTCGCCAGTCCGGCGGTTGGCGACGCTCCTTCGGGGCACTACGGTCGCTGGCGCTCGCGCGTGCGAGGTCTGCCCGAGTTCGGCGGCGAGATTCCCGTGGCGACGCTGTCCGAAGAAATCGAGACGGCCGGAGAAGGTCAGCTACGGGGCTTGTTTACGATGGCCGGCAATCCGGTGTTGTCGACGCCGAACGGGCGACGCTTGGAACGCGCGCTCGCGGGCCTCGAGTTCATGGTAAGCGTTGATCCGAGTTTGAACGAAACCACGCGCCACGCCGATGTGATTCTTCCGCCGCGCCACTCACTCGAAAACGAACAGTTCGCGCTGGTATTTCAGCGACTGTCGGTTCGCAACACGGCGAAGTATACGCTGCCCGTGTTCTCGCCGAGCGAAGGCAGCCGCACGGAGTGGGAGATCCTCGGCGATCTCGCCGCCGCCCTCGGCGAGCGTCGCGCGGCGGACCCCGAAGCGGGTATTCCTGCCTCGGGAGCCGAACAGTTTACGATGGCGCCGCGCGATGCCATTGAGGGGCTGCTCGCGATGGGCCCGTACGAACTCGACGTGTCCGCTTTGCTCGCCGAGCCGTCGGGAGTCGATCTCGGACCGCTCGTCGAGGGTCGTCTCGATGCCGTCGTTCGCCACGACGACGGCAAACTGCATCTCTACGGTGTGGAGATCGAAGGCGAGCTCGAGCGTCTTGCCGAGGCGTTCGCCGCCGGATCGTTGGTTGCGTCAGAAGGCGAACTCTTGCTCATTGGCCGCCGCCAACTGCGTTCGAACAACTCCTGGATGCATCATTGCGCTTCACTGATCAAGGGTCCCGAGCGTTGCGTGCTGATCGTTCACCCCGACGACGCCGCCCGCTTTGGGCTTGTCGACGGCACACGCGGACGACTCCGTAGCCGTGTTGGTGAGGTGGTGGTGCCGGTCCGCGTCAGCGATGAAATCATGCCGGGCGTCGTAAGTTTGCCGCACGGGTTCGGTCACGACCGCGCGGGCACGCGCTTGGGGGTCGCCGGCGAACGTCCGGGCGTTTCGATGAACGATCTTACCGACGAATCGGTGACCGAAGGCTTGATGGGAAACGCCGTCTTGACGGGCGTTCCCGTCAAACTGCGTGCGGCCGAATAACCGGGCCGTAAATTTGGTTCGAGGATTCGCAGCTTTCGCTTGACAGACGGGGGGTCGAAGGTTTACCTTTTGGGTAACCGGTTCGGTCCGTCCACCAGGGCTCGAATCGGAAATAGACCGTCCTACTGAGGCGGTCTTGCGAGTCGGGCGTAACCGGCTCTAACTCTGGGGGTAAGGAGAAGACCCTTACCTCCAGAATTTTATGGGCGTGTTCGCTCGACCGTCGGGAGGTTGGATCGAAACATGCCGCGACGTCTCTCTTCACCGCAGCATTCTCTCCACCTGACCGCGTTTCTCGTCGTGCTGACGCTACTGGCGATTGTGCTGTTGTTTTGGGCACCGCCGGCTGGCGGTCTATTGCCTAGTTTGTGAGCATTTCGAGAATGCGATCTTCGGCGGCCTCCGCGTCAGCACGGCCCAGTTCGACTAGCGGGGTCGTAAAACAACCGTCGAAGTAAAGGTAGGAGAGCAAGTCGGCCTCGTCTTCGGGCATACCACGCATCGCCAGGCGCGTGACCCAGCCGGAGATCGCCCCGAAGGAACGAGTGCCGCCTTTGCGGTAGCACTGCGCCGCCAACTTGCCGATGTCCTCGCTCGGTCGGATCATCGTTGTCTCCACGCGGCGGTAATCGACTCCTCGCTGGCCGCGAACGGCGACGTTGATGCGCTCCAAAAAATCCTCGCCGTAGATCTGCGTTCCGTGTCGGATGAGCGCGTTTACCAGGTCGAGGCGTTGCAGTTCGTACTCGAGTTGATCGAGCATCAGAGCGTCGAGTACCTTTCCGAGTAGAAACGACGGCTGGGTGATGACTTCTTCCGGATAAAGCACCTGCTCTTTGCTTGCGCCCGGTGGAGATGGATGCTTGAGGCCGATGACCAGGACCTTGCCGGCGCCCAAGCGCAGGGCCGGCGAGAGCGGCGTGTTCATGCGGACGCCGCCGTCCACGTAGTAGCGTTCGCCGATGCGCACCGCCGGAAAGAGAAAGGGAATGGCGGCCGAGGCGCGCACGTGCCGCGGTGTGATCACGCTGCGCACGGCGACCGCGTTGGCGTCGTACTCCCACGGCGTCGGGTCGGCAAGGCGCCCGTCCATGAATACCGTGACAAACCCCCGTCGAATCTCCGTGCAGGAGATACAAAGCGTGGTCGATGAATCCTGCGACAAGTTGCTCTTGAGGTGACGCCAGGGAATCCGTTCGCTAACGATCCGTTCGAGCGGGGCGACGTCGACCAGGCCGCCGACGACCTCGCCGGCCGAAGGCCCGCCGGAAGGCCGACTCATGCGCGACAGGCCGAGGGCCCGCAGCGGGATGCCGACGGCGTCGGCCAGCGACACCCGAAACACGTTGCGCGCGGCCATGCTTTCCCAGGTGGAAATCAGCCGAGTGGCACGGCTGGCCGCAGAAAGATGCGCGCTTGCCGCGAGATAGGCCGCGTGAATCGCGCCGACCGAGGTGCCGCTGACGACATCGAACTCGAAGCCCGGCGGCAGTTTCGGGTAGATTCTCTCGAACAGGTAGGAGAGAACCCCGGCTTCGTAGGCCCCGCGTGCGCCGCCGCCCGACAAGACGATTGCGGTCCGAGTCGGTGTTGTGCTCGTTTGCTGCATATCCGCTACGCGGCCATCCGTTGCCGCACCTGCCCCCCAGTTCCAGGATAGCCGAAGGGTGCTCGCTTCTCGACATTACGAAGACGGCGGCCGTTTGTTGCACCTGCTGCCTTGCCCAGTATGGTCGAGACGGAGCGATTGCGGCGATGTCGTTGGTAGTACTCGAAGGAACGGCACTCGAGTTCGGCGGGAGAACCTTGTTCTCCGGTCTCGACTTGCGCGTCGGTGAGGGCGATCGTATTGGCGTGGTCGGCCGTAACGGTGCCGGCAAATCGTCGCTCCTGCGTATTCTCGCCGGTGTCGCCGAGCCCAGCGGTGGCGTCGTGCGGCGCGCGCGAGGCTTGCGCGTAGGCTACCTTCCGCAGGAACTCGTTGCCGCCGGCGGTCGTACGCTACTTCGCTCCGTACTCGACAGCGTTCCCGGCCGACTCGAGATCGAACGCGAAATCGACGCGGTCGAAGAAGACCTGGCCGCGGCCGACGACGAGGCGGAGCAGATTGCCCTGTCCGGTCGGCTTGCCGATCTGCACGAGAGCCTGGCGCATTTCGAGGCAACGTGGTCGTCGCACGAAGCCCAACGCATTCTGCGCGGCCTCGGATTTGCACCCGCCGAGTTCGGCCGAGACCTTTGCGAGCTGAGCGGTGGCTGGCTGATGCGTGCGGTACTTGCATCCATCCTGTTCCAGAAGCCGGACCTCTTGTTGCTCGACGAGCCGACGAATCACTTGGACGTTCCCTCGCTCACGTGGTTGACGGAGTTTCTTACGCGTAGCCGGAGCGCGTTTTTACTGATTTGTCATGATCGGGAATTTCTCGACGAGCACGTCCGGCGAATCGTCGCCTTCGAGGCCGAGACGGTCAGGCTCTACGACGGTTCCTACGAAGCCTACCGGATTGCCAGGTCTGAAGAACTGAAGATCCTGGAGCGTCGCGCCGCAAACATCGACCGGGAACGTGAAGCGGCGGAACGTTTCGTCCGGCGGTTTCGCGCCCAGGCGAGCAAGGCCCGCGCCGTCCAGAGCCGGGTCAAGATGATCGAACGCATGGAGCAGGTCAATCTTCCGCGCGAGCAAGAGAGCATCACGTTTCGTTTTTCACCGTGCCAGCGCTCGGGCAACGACGTGGTTCGGTTGGAACAGGTCGGACACTGCTACGGCGCGCTTCGCGTGTTCTCCCAGATAGACAAGACGGTGAGGCGTGGCGAGCGTATCGCGATCGTCGGCGCCAACGGCAACGGCAAGACCACGTTACTGAAGATCATGGCGCAGCAGCTTCGGCCGAGCCAAGGAGTAGCGCGGCTCGGGCATCAGGTGACCGTCGGTTACTATGCGCAGCACGTCGGCGATCAGCTCGATCGCCGCTCGACGGTATTCGACGAGGTCTGGCGGCATAGTCAGATCGACGACGTCAGTACCGTACGGAGAGCGCTCGGGACGATGCTGTTTTCGGGCGACGACGTCGACAAAGTAATCGGCGTTCTCAGCGGCGGCGAGAAGGCACGCGTGGCGCTGGCGCGTCTGTTGGTGGCGCCTGGAAATCTGCTGCTGATGGACGAGCCGACCAACCATCTTGATTTGGAATCGTCCGAAGCGCTCGCCGAGGCTCTTGCGACATTCGACGGGACGCTGGTGTTCGTGAGCCACAATCGCAGTTTCGTCAATCGTCTGGCGACCACGATCTGGGACGTTTCCGATGGTGGAGTGGGGGAGTTTGTAGGTTCGCTGGCCGACTACATGCACCACTGCTCATTGCTCGCGCGGGAGCAGCGACAGCGTCCGGCTGCGGACGACGAGACGCCGGCGCCGGTGAAAGATAAGGAAAGCCGCAGCAAGAGCCGCAAGGCCCCGACGAAGACCCTCAGCAAGCGAGCGCGGGCGAAGATCAGCGAACTCGAGGAGCGCATCGCAAGGCTCGAGCAGAGTCAGACAGAACGCAGCGCCGAACTCAGCAGACCCGAAACCTACGCCGACCAAGAGCGTTACGGCGAATTGTTGCGTACATACCAGACGACGGCTGCCAAGATCGAGGAACTGATGTCACGCTGGGAGCGCGCTCAGTCCGGCGAGTAGGAGTCGCACGCGGTGTTCGAGAAACTCGGGATCGATCGGGCCAAGAGTAGCGAGAAAGGCGCGATGCCCGCGGCCGCGTCGATAGTCCGGTTCGCGCGTCGGGTGGCGCAGAGCGACCGAAATTAGTTCGAGATCGGCAGTCGCGAGCAAGGTGCCGTGAATCATGACGGCGTCACGACGCCGTCGGAGAGCTACTCCGCCGACCTTTCTCTTTCCGAGGGTCAGATCGCCGCAGTCTTCGGCGCACAGGCGGTCCCCGTCCGGCAGTGCGGCGCGCAGCAATTCATTGCAGAACGCTTTCGTTTTCGAGATCGAGGCGAACGGAGAGAATTCGCGAACCGGCAGCGCGCAGCTCCACTGCAGCGTGCCGGGTCCAATCAGAACCGTGCCTCCTCCGCTCTGACGACGCACGATCGGAATCCGGTGCCGCCGGCAGAAGTCTTGATTGACGTCTTCGCCGGGCTTGCTCGCGCGACCGAGAACGACGACGTGGGCGGGGCAGCACCAGCACCGAAACGCTGGTCGCGAGAACTCGGCTGCTTGCGCGAGCATGCCGCGGTCGAAGTCGAGATTGCTCCGTACGACCATTTCGGCAGGGACGCGTTGATCGGAAGTCCAGTGCACGGCCGGGCAAGCGTAACGCAAACGGTTGCGGTGAGCATCTGCTTGCGCGCGCGCGACCCGCGCGTATCGTCGGTGGCAGGGCGACAGGAGGCGCGACCTGCGATGAAAGGACGGCTGGAATTCGCTGAAGGGGACATCACGCAACAGCACGTCGATGCGATCGTCAATGCGGCCAATACCGGATTGGTCGGAGGCGGCGGGGTCGACGGCGCGATCCATCGAGCCGGAGGGCCCGCGATCATGGCCGAATGCGACCGTCTTCGAGCCGAACAGGGCGGCTGCCCGACGGGTAGCGCGGTCATCACGACCGCGGGCAATCTGCCGGCGCGATACGTCATCCATACCGCCGGGCCGCGTTGGCGTGGCGGCAGCAAGGACGAAGCGCAGCTGTTGGCCTCTTGTTACCGCAGCTGTCTCGAGTTGGCCCGAAGCAAGGGCTTGCGTACGATCGCGTTCCCGTCGATCAGTACCGGGATCTACGGCTATCCGATCGACGAGGCCGCGGCGGTGGCCGTCGCTACGGTACGGCGCGAATTGGAGCGTTTCCCCGACAGTTTCGATATCGTACGCTTTGTGCTGTTTTCTCCCGCCGACCTGGCCACCTACCAAGCGGCGGCGCAAGCGAGCGGCGAGTGAGGCCTGCGCCTATCGTCCGCCGGAAGCGATCTTACGATATTCCTCGGCCTTTTCTTCGAGGCCGTGCTCAATCGCCTCGTCGACGCCGTAGCCGTGCTCGTCGGCATAGCGCCGCACGTCTTCGGTGATCTTCATCGAGCAGAACTTCGGTCCGCACATCGAGCAGAAGTGCGCGACCTTGGCTCCGTCGCCCGGCAGCGTTTCGTCGTGGTAGCGACGCGCGGTTTCGGGGTCGAGCGAGAGGTTGAACTGGTCTTCCCAGCGAAACTCGAATCGCGCCTTCGACAAAGCATCGTCGTGTGCATCGGCGCCCGGGTGTCCTTTGGCCAAGTCGGCGGCGTGGGCCGCGATCTTGTAGGCGATGACGCCGTCTTTGACGTCTTGGCGGTCGGGCAGTCCGAGGTGCTCCTTCGGCGTGACGTAGCATAGCATCGCGCAACCGGCCGAGCCGATCATTGCCGCGCCGATCGCCGAGGTGATGTGATCGTAACCGGGCGCGATGTCCGTTGTCAGCGGGCCGAGGGTGTAGAACGGTGCGCCGTGACAAACCGCGATCTGCCGGTCCATGTTCTCTTGGATCAAATGCATCGGCACGTGGCCGGGCCCCTCGATCATTACCTGGACGTCGTGCTCCCAAGCCTTGAGGGTCAGCTCGCCGAGCGTGTCGAGTTCGGCGAACTGAGCGCGGTCGTTGGCGTCGGCGATCGAGCCGGGCCGCAGGCCGTCGCCCAAGGAAAAAGCGACGTCGTAGCGCTTCATGATGTCGCAGATGTCTTCGAAGGCGGTGTAGAGGAAGTTCTCCCGGTGGTGTGCCAGGCACCACTTCGCCATGATCGAGCCGCCGCGCGACACGATGCCCGTCATGCGCTGCGCCGTCAGCGGGATGTGTTCCAAACGAACGCCGGCGTGGATCGTGAAGTAGTCGACGCCCTGCTCGGCTTGCTCGACCAGCGTTTCGAGGAAGCAGTCGAGGGTGAGGTCTTCCGCGACACCGTCTACTTTTTCGAGCGCCTGATAAATCGGCACGGTGCCAACCGGAACCGGGCAGTTGCGAATGATCGCCTCGCGCGTCTCGTGAATCGCCGGGCCGGTCGAAAGGTCCATCACCGTGTCGGCGCCCCAGCGAATCGCCCAGCGCATCTTTTCGACTTCTTCTTCGACCGACGAACCCAACGCCGAGTTGCCGATGTTGGCGTTGATTTTGACCAGGAACTCCCGGCCGATCGCCATCGGCTCGAGCTCGGGGTGGCGGATGTTGGCTGGGATGATCGCGCGTCCGGCGGCGACTTCGCGACGGACCAATTCCGGGTCGAGACGCTCTCGCGCGGCGACGAACGCCATTTCTTCGGTGACCTCGCGACGCCGCGCCCAATGCATTTGCGAGAAATTGCCGCTCGCCGAGGCTTGACGGCGTGCCGTCCAAGGCTCGCGCAGACGCGGCGGTCGGGCACCCGAGGTTTCGGGTCCCGAACTGTCGTACAGCCGTAGCGGCGGGTTGCCGCCTTCGAGCCGTACTTCGCGAAAGGGTACGCGTAGGTCGCCGTGGTCTTCGTAGACCTTACGTGAGCGATGGCCGTTGTCGCTTGCTTCTTTCATTGCGTCGCCTCCCGCTGCGCCGATGTTGGCATGTAACCGCGGGCCGTTGGGGGTGTCAACGTGAAAGCGAGACGCCGCTGCGCGCTAGAGTTCGATCAGTTCGATTTCGGTGCCGATGCCGCGATCGCAGGCTTGCCGGTACACTGCGCGGGCGACCGCCAGGTCCTGCGCCGCCAGGCCGGTGGAGTCGAACACCGTCACACCGCCGCCCTGGCGACCGGAGAGCAGGCCGGCAACGACGCGGCCAAGGGTGCCGGCGATCGCTTCGCGCCGTAGCTGTCCCTGACGCAGAGAGACGTTGACTTCACCGCTCTCGGTCGCCTGCTCCGTGTCGTCGAGAAAGACTCGGGCCTTGCGCAGAATCTCCGGATCGAGCTCCTGCTTGCCAGGGGCGTCGGCTCCCATCGCGTTGATGTGCGTGTCGCCGCTGACCCACGCGGCGCGCACGATCGGCGCGCGCGACGGTGTCATGGTGCAAACCACGTCGGCCGTCGCGGCTTGCGAAATCTCGGCCCTGCGGCATGGCAGGTCGGGAAATTCGGCCATCAGTTTCTTGCTCGCCTGTTCCGACCGATCGGCCAACAAGACCTCGTCGAGCGGCATGACTTCGGCGTGGCACGCGAGCACCGTGCGCGCCTGGGCACCGCAGCCGATCAGTCCCAGGCGCCGCGCACCGCTCGGCGCCAGATATTTGGTCGCCACGGCAGCGGCCGCACCGGTCCGTATCGCGGTCATGTAGGTGGCGTCCATGATTGCCAAGGGCAGGGCGGTCTCAGGGTCGCTGTAGACGAACACCGCCATCACGGCGGGCAGCCCGTGCCGCTCTGGATTCTCGGGATGGGCGTTGACCCACTTCACGCCGGCGGCGGTCCCGGCACACACGGGCATCGCGCGAAAGTCGCCGCCGAAACTCTCCAGTGGCAGGTAAACCTTGGGCGGCATGATCGTCTCGCCGCGCCCGTGCTCGGCAAAGGCCTGCTCGACGGCCGCCAGAGCGCTCGTTGCATCGAGTAGGCCGCGCAGTTCGGTGCCGGTGAGAATACGGGTCACGGGTTTCGTCGTCGTGTCGCCGGCCACCATAGCTCGAGTATAGCTCGGCGTACGATTTGCGCCACGCCGTCGCGATCGGGCGGCCGGTGGTTGACTCATCGGCCCACCGACGAAAGAACAACCCGGCGTTTGCGAGCGTTTGGTGACTGCAATGCTTACCGCGGGCGACAGGATTGCGGATTTCGTCTTGCCGGCGATCGACGGGCGTTCGGTGTCCTCGCGCGAACTGCTCTCGCGGGGACCGGTCTTGCTCGTGTTCGTCGAGGGCGAGTGCCCGACCTCACGCCTTACGCTACAGCGCCTCGATGCGCTGCGATCAGACGTCGAAGCCGCTGGTGCTTCGCTGCTGGCGGTGCACCAGGACCCGGCGGCCAAGGTCGAACGCACGCTCGAACGCAGTCGCTCGCAGCTGGTGTCGCTGTGCGAGGCTGCGCCCTTCGAGACTTCCGAGGCCTTCGGCGTGGCGACCGTGCCGACTTGTTTTCTTGTCTCGAGCGACGGTGTGGTCCTCGATGCGGTCGAGGGGTGGGATTTCGAAGACTTCTCTCGCGTCTGCTCGCGACTGTCCGAGATATGCGGCCGGCAGTTGCCCGAGCCCAGCGGCGAGCGGCCCCTGCGCAAGCCGGGCTGCGCGTCAAAGAATACGCTCGACGCGTCCTTGTTGGCCGAAGCCGATGCCGGTGCTGACGCCTTCGACGCATTCGAAGAACTCTTTGCACGCGGATGGAGCGACGGTCTGCCGGTGGTTCCACCGACCGCCGACAGAGTCGAACGCATGCTCGGTGGGCGCGACCGCGCCGAGTCGCTCGGGCCCGTACCTCCGGGGATGGGCGAGCTTAGCTTGGAACGGCTGGCGGCGTGCGCCGTGCTCGCCGGCTGCCACCCGAGTTACTTTGCGGTGGTGCTTGCCGGCGCGCGCGCGATGCTGCGGCCGGCCTTCAACTTACACGGCATGACGAACACCACCCACACCGCTGGTGCGGTATTCATCGTCAACGGTCCGATCCGCCGGCGCATCGGGATGAACGCCGGCATGAACGCGATGGGCGGTTGGAATCGTGCCAACGCGACGATCGGCCGTGCGCTTCGTTTGGTTGTCGGCCTGACCGGCAGCGGACGACCGGGAACGCTGGATCGTTCGACCCTCGGACAGCCGGGAAAGATTTCTTTTTGCTTTGCCGAAAACGAAGAAGAAAGTCCGTGGGAGTCGCTCGCCGAAAGCCGCGGCTTTCGGCCGGACGAGGACGTCATCACCGTCTATTGTGGCGACCCGCCGCTTTCCGTGTCGGACCACTATAGTCGCAGTGCCGACGACATCGTGCGATCGCTCGGCCTGGCCGGCGGCGCCGTCTTCAGTCCGCACTTCTATCCGGTCGCCGCGGAGACGGTGTTCGTCATCTCGCCGGAGCATGCCCGCAGTTTGAGCGAGGCCGGCTGGAGCAAGACCGAGGTAGCCCAAAAGATCTTCGATGCTTCCAAAAAGCGGCTCAAAGATCTGGCTGGCGGCGAGCAGGGGCCGTTTTCCGCGGCGCTCGACGGCGAAACCGAACTCAGCAAATGGACAGATGTCGCTCAGGTCGTGATCGTTGTCAGCGGCGGCAGTGCCGGGCGCTTTTCGGCCGTACTCCCGCCATGGGTCGGTTTCGGCTTGGGATCGACGATGGTGAGCGAATCGATCGAACAAGCGACAGGGCGCTAGGAGAAAACCATGAACGATTGGATCAGTCCGCTAGACGAGCGTAAGCGAGAGCGTCATGCCCTCGCACCGCGACTCGCTTCCTTGGCCGGCAAGCGCGTGACGTTGCTGTCGATTTCTAAACCGAAATCGGCCGAATTCCTCGACGAGTTGGCGAGCGTCCTCTCGTCTCGGTTTGGAGCCGAAGTACGGCAGACGCAAAAGCCGACGTTCGCTGCTCCGGCGCCGGACGCCGTCATCGGCGACGTGCTGGCCTCGAGCGACGCCATCGTCGAAGCGCTGGCCGATTGAGGATCCTGCGTGTCGTGCAGTGTGCACGACGTCGTTCGTTTCGAGAAGGCCGGTATCCCGACGGTCAACGTGGGCACGGAAGGCTTCGTCGACGAGGGGGTCGAGCAGGCTCGCCTGCTAGGTATGCCGGACTACGAAATGGTGTGGGTGACGCATCCGGTGGCAGTACTCGACGAAGACACCATCCGTGCGTTAGCGCGAGAGGTCGCCGAACGCATCGTCGCGGGCATTTCCGAGGGATGACGGTTTGAGCGCGAAGCAGACCCGCGCGGGCGGAAAGTCCCGGCGCGGAGCCAAGCGAGAGTCGGCTCTGCGGATCGTTTCTTGGAACGTCAACGGCATCCGCGCTTGCGTGAAGAAAGGATTTTTCTTTGATTGGCTCGAGCGCGAGCTTCCGGACCTGCTGTGTGTGCAGGAAACCAAGGCCACCGAAGGCCAATTGCCCGAGGCCGAGCGGGAGCGTATCGCGGCTCTGGGCTACCACGGCTACTGGCACTCGGCCGAGCGCAAAGGCTACAGCGGGGTCGCCACATTCTGCCGCCGCGAGCCGCTCTTCGTTACGCGTGGCGCTGCGTTCGAGCGCGGCGAGGGGCGCGTGCTGGTCACCGAACACGGTAGTTTTACCCTCTACAACGTGTACTTTCCCAACGGGCGGCAGCGTCCCGATGGTCCCGACCCCGAGCGCTTGGAGTTCAAACTGGAGTTCTACGACGCGCTGCTCGAAGTCGTCGAGCAGGAGCGCGAAGCCGGTAAAAACGTTGTGATCTCCGGCGACTGGAACACCGCCCACACGGAGATCGACATCGCCCGCCCCAAGGAAAACGAGGGAGTGACCGGTTTTCTCCCGATTGAACGCGAAGCCCTGCAGCGTTACGTCGACCGGGGCTTCATCGACACCTTTCGTCTCCTGCGTTCCGCCGACGCCTACCGCGATCTGCGGCCCGAACAGCGGGACTATACTTGGTGGAGCTACCGCGCCGGCTCGCGCGACCGCAACATCGGCTGGCGCATCGACTATCACTTCGTCAATCGCGAGTTGGCCGAGGCCGTCGCCGGGGCGTCGATCGAGGCCGACGTGATGGGATCGGACCACTGCCCGATCGTCGTCGAGTTGGCAATATGAAGGCCGCGCGCGTGTCTTAGATGCGGCGCCTGCGTACGACGGGAACGTCTCTGCGCAGGACCGTGGGTGCGGCGAATATGCGTTTGAGGCAGGCGCGGCCGACGACCGCCGCGAAAAATGCGAAAGAGACCGCGGGAATCGGGAAGATGCGCGGGGGGAGAGCGCCCCAAAAATCCCGGCCGACGAGCCCCCCCCGGACAAACCCAAGCGCCGCGGCAGGGGGGGATGCCCGGCGCCCGGCCCCCGCCCCGG
>CAZJCO010000008.1:0-20172 GCA_964544375.1 uncultured Myxococcales bacterium | reverse complement strand
CGCTCGAAGCACTAACCCAGTGTATGTTCGACACGCATCACGGAGACCTCTGGCGTCTCCTCGACCGGGCCAGCCCGACCACCAGTCGCTGCGGCAACGGCCACATTGACTATGCCGAACAGTGCGACGATGGAGACACCGCTCAAGGACAGGGGGATCTCTGCCTACGCGACTGCCGCGTCAACGAAAACTGCGGCGATACAGACGCGAGCGGCGCGCCGACGATCAGCGACGTGCTCTACGTGATGCGCGTGTCCGTCGGTCTGGCCTCCTGTTCGCTCGAAGTTTGCGACGTCAACGACGATGGGCACATTACCGCAACCGACGCTCTGATTCTCCTGAAGTGGGTCGTCGGGACTCAAGTCGACCTGATGTGTCCCGCGCCGATCTCGTTTACCTGCGGCAATGGCCTTATCGACACCTTCGAGCAATGCGACGACGGCGACGCGACCTGGCAGTTCGGCGATCTTTGCAACGCCAGCTGTCAGCGACTCGCCTGCGGCGATCCGAACGATTCGGGAACCTTCACGGCCAGCGACGCGCAATTCATCATGCGTGCAGCGATCGATCTCGATAGCTGTTCTCTCGCCGTTTGCGACGTCAACGGAGACGGCCTCTTGACGACGGCCGACGTGCTGACCGTACTACGAGTCGCGACAGGAGCGTCGATCGACTTCGTCTGTCCCTTTTTCTAGCCACCGCTGGCAACCACCGTTCCCCCACGCTAGCTAAACGATCCGAACGCGAGAGCCGCTCAACGGTTCTCTCAGGAGATTGCCATGGATCTGAAGCTCGACGGCAAGGTCGCAATCGTCACCGGCGCCGCCTCCGGCATCGGCCGCTGCATCGCGGGGCAATTGAGCCAGGAAGGATGCCGCTTGTTGCTGGCCGACCTCAACCAGCAAGGACTCGACGCGGTTCGCGCGGAAGTCGAGAGCGCCGGAGCAGAGGCCACGATCCACGGTGTCGACGTGCGGCGCTTCGAGGAGTGCCAGGCGATGGTCGCCGCGGCGATCGAGCGGTTCGGCGAGCTCGACATTCTGATCAACTCGGCCGGCATCGGTGGGCCGCTGGCCTTCTTTGCGGAAACGCAGCCCGACGATTGGCGCGACGTCATCGAAGTCAATCTGCTCGGCGTCATGAACTGTTGCCGGGCGGTGGTCGATCACATGATCGAACGACGCAGCGGCAAGATCGTGTCTCTTGCCTCCGAGGCCGGCAAAGCCAACGAGAAACGCTTGATCGTCTACGGCACGACCAAGGGCGGCGTGATCTCGCTTACGCGGGGGTTGGCTGCCGAACTCGGTCGTTACTCGATCAACGTGAATGCGGTCTGTCCCGGCGTAACGCACAGCCCGATGACGGCCTATATCAACGAAGACCTCGAGCGCGCCTCGGTCCCTTTCTACCCCCTCGGTCGCCTCGGCGAACCCGAAGACATCGCTCCGCTGGTGGCGTTCCTCGCCTCACAGCGCGCCTCATGGATCACCGGCCAGGCGATCAGCATCAACGGCGGTTTCGGCCGCTCCTGAGCGAAACCGCCGCCGGACCGTTCACTAAAGCGCCTCTTCGCACACAAGCTTGGCCTTATCGGTATCCTTGCGCGGCCTGGCCTCGCCGGTCGTCACGCGCACTTTGACCGACGCCTTCCCCGGCCGCGTTTTTCCTTTGCGCGTCACGCGCAGCGCAACACGCAGACCGTCGGAGAAGGCGCAAGCGCCCGCCGACGGCAGCATCTCCTGGGCGGCAAGCGCGGCAGCCTCGACCTGCGACGAAAACGGTTTCACCTTCTTGAGCTCGAGGGTCGTCACGTCCGTGGCCCTGCAGGCGGGCAAACGATCGTCGGCGACCCCCATACAGAATCCGACCGGGAACAGGCACTCGCGATTAACACGGCCGTCGGCGTCACAAGCGTCGCCGTCGCGGCAAATGGCCTTGCGCGCCTTCTTGCCGGGCTTCGTCGGTACGAGCCGAAGGCCGTAGAACTCGTGAAGGCATTCCTTCTTGTCCGATCCCTTACCGGCCAGCAGGCGCGCAACCGGCACGAAGCGGTGCACGCTTCGGTCCTCGTCCGTCGGAACGAACGTCGAAGAAAGCAGCGCCAGACGCCCGGTAAAGGCATCCACGCTCGCACCGGTGGCAAAGCTGAGACCGGAGACCAGCGGGGCAGTACCGCCAGTCGTAGGATCGAGGGCAACAACGTCACCGCCAAAGAGTCCGGTCACGGCATAGCGTCCGTCGCTCAGTCGGGCCAGGTCGAATGAACCGTGGTCAAGCGTCGGGCCGGACACCACGCCGAGAAGACCGCCACCGGCGCCGTAGCGCCGGATCTCGTTGTCGAACGAAGCGCGCAGCTGAGCGACCAAAAGATCGCCGCTCGGCTCGAAGACGAGGCCACCGACAAAGTCGAGACCGGAGACCAGCTCCGTCGCCACGCCTCCCTCGACGCGAAGTACCGAGCCGCTGCCTCCGCCGACCGCATTGCCCACGTGAACCACGCCCGCTCGGTCGAGGGCAACGCTAGAGGCGCTCGCGATCGCCCCCGGTGGCAGCAACTCGAGCCCGGCGGCGCTCAAACCGACGGCAGTCGATGCCGCTGGAATCGCGTAGACGGTGTCACCGGTAATCGCGCCGGCTGCTTCCAATGCGTTGTCCGTCACGTAGAGGGTATCGACTGCCGCATCGTAAGCGCAGCCGCCGATCGAGTTGAATCCACCGGCAACCGTCCGTTGGCCGCCGGACTCGCCGGCAAAGACAACTTGCTGCGCGTTCCCGCTAAACCCCGGTCCGATCGCCACAAAGGTACCACCGGCGCCAACGGCCACGCAGCTCTGCGTCAAATCGCCGAGTAGCAGCGGCGCGTAAAGATAGCCTGGCGCCGACACCGCTTGCGCCAAAGCCGCCGTCGCCTGCAGCAACGCGACCGCGACGAACAGCGCGCCGTTGCTAATCCGTATGATCTGGTTCATCTCCGACTCCTTTCCCCGAATCCGCGCGGGGTCTGAGCCGCTCTAGGGAATCTGGGTAGACGTCGGGCGAGTCAACGTTTGACGATCGCTCTGCGGCTCCCTCTCCCTCGAGAGGCATGCCTCGTTTGGCAAACCGTCGCGGTGTCCTGACTCGGGGATCGTCCTAGTAGCCGCGCCTTCCCGGGCGCCATCAAAGGCCCTCCCAGTGGCGGTTGCGGCGTTCGTCCCCCCTCACAGTTGCGGGGCAGTAGAGGAATCGCACCTCTTTCCCGCGCGAAGCCTCGATCGGCTCCTTACGGTTCGGCGGCACTCCTACGCCTCCCGCAGCGCCTAGTCAACGCCCACTGCCGCAGGCGACTGCCGAAGTCCTGTTTCGTTCTCCCTGTGCCGCGTGTATATCCGGGCGGTCACGACATTCGGCGCGGATCAAGCCAATCGAGTCGATCAAGCAAGACGAAACGAGGTCATCGTAGCAATGCACGGAGGAAAACTTGCCGGAAAGGCGCTCAAACAAGCGGGCGTCGATTGCGTCTTCACCCTGTCGGGCGGTCACATCATGCCGATCTACGACGGATGCCTCGATCAGGGCATTCGCATCGTCGATGTCCGCCACGAGCAGGCCGCGGTGCACGCCGCCGACGCCTGGGCGCGCCTGCACCCGGGACGCGTCGGCTGCGCTCTGCTAACCGCCGGTCCGGGGGCGACCGACGGCGTGACGGGCATCGCCAATGCGTGGAGAGCAAACTCGCCGATTCTCGTCATCGGCGGACAGGGGCCTTTAGTGAACATGCGGCGCGGTTCGCTGCAGGAAATGGATCACCTCAGCGTCATGCGCCCGATCACGAAGTGGGCCGAGGCCTGCTACTCGACCGATCGCATCGGCGAATACATCGAAGAGGCCATTCGTTACGCCTTGGCGGGGAACCCAGGTCCGTCGTACCTCGAGATTCCGATGGACGTGCTGTTCGGTCAGATCGACCTCGATCGTGTACCCTGCCCGGCTCCGATCGCGCCTTGCGGCGTCCGGCCGGAGCGCAGCCAGGTCAAACGCGCGCTCGACTTGCTGAGCCAGGCGCGCTCACCGATGGTGATGGCCGGCACCGGCGTCAAATGGTCCCAAGGCGCACCGGCACTGAACCGGTTCTTGGCAGCGACCAAGATGCCCTGTTACTGCAACGGTATGGGACGGGGCAGCGTCGCCCACGACTCCCCCTACTTCTTCAACCGCACGCGCCGCGATTACCTAGAGCAAACAGACTGCGTGCTGCTCGCCGGATCTTTGCTCGATTTCCGTATGCGCTTCGGCCAGTCGATCCCGGCCGATGCCAAGATCGTCCAGATGGACCTCGACGCGACGCTGATCGGCCACAATCGGCCGGCCGACCTGGGCCTGGTCGGCAACATCGGCCTGACCTTCGATACCCTGCTGGAAATCATGCGTGAGCAAGACCTGACGCTCGACTGGTCGTCGGTCGTCGAGCAGTGGCGCGCGAAAGAAGCCGAGGAAGAAGAAAAGCTGGCGGGCCAACTCAACTCCGACGAAGTCCCGATCGACCCGATGCGGCTTTGCAAGGAAATCGCCGACTTCGTCGACGACGACATGATCCTGATCGGCGACGGCGGCGACATCGTCGCCAAGGCAGCCAAAGTCCTGCCGGTGCCGAAGAACGGTTTGTGGATGGATCCCGGTCCGCTCGGTACGCTCGGCGTCGGCATGCCGTTCGCTCTGGCGGCCCAGCTGGCGCACCCCGACAAGCGCGTGCTCATCATCTACGGTGACGGCAGCTTCGGACTGAACGGATTCGAGTTCGACACCGCCGTACGCTTCGGCCTGCCGATTGTCGGCGTCATCGGCAACGACCACGCCTGGGGCCAAATGATGCGTCCCCAGATCAACATGTACGGAGAGGAACGCACGGTGGCGACCGAGCTGGCGCCGACGCGCTACGACAAGGTCGTCGAAGCGCTCGGCGGACACGCCGAACTGGTCACCGAGCCGGGAGAAATTCGTCCCGCACTCGAGCGCGCCTTCGCCAGCGGCAAAGCGGCCTGCATCAATGTCATGATTCGCCAGGACCGAACCTTCGCCGGCGGTATCTACATGTAGCGGCGAGGGCAGCTCTAGGGCAACTTGCGATGATCCCAACTCGAGACCTTCTCGGGGTGGAATACCAAAGCGACCCGCTTTCGCACTTGGTAGCGAACGACTGCGCCGGCCTGCTCCTCGTCGGAGTCCATGTACTTGGCCGCGTTGAGAATGCCGATTCGGTAGCATAGTTCCTGGTCGTCGATCAACTCGAAGTGACCGCGCATGAACACGCCGCGCAGTTCGTCGTAACGCGTACCGTCTTCGATCAGAATGGAGCCGCGAGGGTCGCGCTCGAGATTCTTGACCTTCTGAGAACTTTTGTAGGTGTGCATATGAATCAGACCATCGATGACGCCGTACCACATCGGTACGATGTGCGGCCATCCGTCGTGATTGACGGTTCCGACGATCGCCGTCATCGACGACTCGATGTAGCTGCGTAGTTCGTCTTTGGAAAGCTTGATCGCGTCGCGTACGTTCGCCATGGAGCCTCTACCAGTCCTCCGGGTCGCGGCCGAAGCCGTCGTCTTCGTCTTCTAGCGGCAGTTCGTCGATCTCGCCAGCGCTCTGCCCTTTGTCGGTTTCTTCGGCGGCCGCACCCTCAGCGGCTTGGCCCCCGGCCGGCCCACTTTCGATCCCGCGCTCGGGAAGCTCCTCGGCGGGCACCGGTTGGGCATCCGGCAACCCTTCGGCCGGTGCGAGTTCCGGCCAGGCCGGGTCGAGCAGCGGATCGGGAAGCGCGAGTTCCTGCGCTCGCCTGTCGATGCGGTCGGTGTGTACTGCGGCCGCCGGCACACACAGGCCCAAACACACAAGGCCTGTCGCGCCGATCCATAGTGTACAAAAAAGAAGTCGCAACGGCACTCCTACTCGCCCGCTCAGCGACGCTCGACCGGCGTCTGCTCGCGTTGGCGCGCCTTTGCTATTTTAGCCAACAGCCGGCGCGGCAGAAACCGCGAACAGAAGATCAGCACGCGGTTCTCTGCGCCCGGGATGACGGTCGTACGCTTTCCCAATCCCGCTAGCGCAGCGGCCACCACCTCCTCCGCACTCGACCATCGCGTTGACATCTCGCCGGCAACTTCCTGAAAACCGGTTTTCGTATCGCCGGGCGAGAGCACCAAGACATCGACGCCGCTTCCTTCGAGTTCGCTGGCGAGCGCCTCACCCCATGTCGCGAGAAACGCCTTGGTCCCGCTGTAGACAGCGTAGTAAGGGAGCGGAACGTAGGCAGCCGCCGAGGCGACCAGTACGATCCCGCCGCGCCCGCGCGCCAACATCGAGCCGAGCAAGTGGGAAGTCAGAGCCACCGGTAGCCGGCAATGCAGCTCGACTTGCTCGACGTGCTGCTCGACCGCCTGAAGAGAAAACCGTCCGATCCAACCGGTGCCCGCGTTAAGGACGAGCAATCCGACTTCCAGATCGGCGACCGCTTTGCCGACGCGCGCGGCGGCGTCGGCGGCGGCCAGATCGATCGGAAGGATCAGACAGCGAGCGCCGTGGTCGTGCATCAGTTCGACGGCAAGTCGCTCGAGGCGCTCGCGCCGTCTGGCAACCAGGATCAGACCGAAACCGCAGGCTGCCAGCCGACGAGCGAACTCTTCCCCGATCCCCGAGGAAGCCCCGGTCACCAACGCCCAAGGACCGTAGCGACGGAGTGCGCGTTTCGCGTCAGCCGACGAAAAGCGCATCGGGACTCCAGTCCTTTCGCAAGCTGCCACGCTCCATATTCACGGCGGGCAGATAATTGTGAAGCAAACGAACCGTTTGCAGAATACGGATCGTATCGACGTCCTCGATCGCGTCGGCGCCGTGAGCTTTCTCGAGAGCCGGAACGATCTCACCCTGGAAACGCTCGACGATATCCCCGTCGGACTGGCCCTCCAAGATCATCACCAGCGCCACGCGACCGTTGAGTTCGGCAATGTGCGATTCGTAGAGCGACTGCGTGAACACCGTCTTCACGGAGGGTTCGGAAGCCAGCTGCTCTCGCAGGTCGCGGACGGTCACCCCGACGCGAAAGCGCAGAATGTACAGATGACGGCACTGAAAGTAGCCCGTCCCCGCCGGAGACATGTCGACTTCGGCGAAGTAGCGAAGCAAGCCTTGGCGTTCCATCCTCGCCCGTTTGCGGCTCACGGTGCGCACAGGAATGTCGTTTTCCTCTCCCAGCCGATTATCCGAAATGCGCGGGTTACGAATCAGCGCCCGAGCGATCTTGATTTCCTGGGCGTCGAGCGGGCGGCTCTGTGCGACCGTTTCGTCCATAATACTGCGGATGATGACCAATTTGGGTCCCCGAATCAACAAAAGCGGCCCAAAACGCCCCTAGCAGAAAGTTATTTGACTTCTTTGAGCAGGTTTAATACCCTCGCCGATTGCCGCTGCCGGGCCCCGGGAACACCCGATCTTCGGCAGAGAGTCGAAACGCAATGGAAACGCGCCAGCCAGCGCCCGGAGGATTCCGCGGCGACCGAGATGAATTCGACGCTTGCGGAGTCGGTTTCCTCGCTCGTGTGTCCGGCGAGGCGAGCCACGAAATCGTCCTGCAAGGGCTCGAAATCCTCGAGCGCCTCGAGCACCGGGGAGCCTGTGGCTGCGATCCAGAGTCGGGCGACGGCGCCGGCATTCTAATTCAGATACCGCACGAGTTCCTCGAAGCCGAGTGCGGCAAGCGCGGGATTCGCCTGCCCGACCCCGGCCGCTACGGCGCAGGCACCGTCTTCTTGCCACCGCAGGCGACCGAGCGGAGCCGGGCGACCCGCATTCTAGAACGCGCGCTAGCCGAAGCCGGGCTGGAAATCTTGGGTTGGCGCGAGGTACCGACCGATCAGCGCCACTGCGGAGACGTTTCTCTTTCGACCAAGCCGACAATCGCGCAAGTCTTCGTCCGCCCGCGCAGGCCGCTCGACGAAGACGAGTTCGAGCGCCGTCTTTACGTTGCACGCAAGGCGGCCGAACATCAGGCGGCCGCCGCTGGCGGCGAGATCGCGCGACACTTCTACGTCTGCAGCCTCTCTTGCCGTACGATGGTCTACAAAGGCATGCTGACTTCGCCGCAGGTTCTCGGCTTTTTCCCCGATCTTGCCAAAGAATCTTTCAAGAGCGCGCTGGCGCTAGTGCACTCGCGCTTCAGCACGAACACCCTACCGACCTGGCGTCTAGCGCAGCCGTTTCGTTATCTCGCCCATAACGGAGAAATCAACACGGTTCGCGGCAACGCCAACTGGATGGCCGCACGCGAACGCCTCTTCGTCTCCGATCTGTTCGGAGACGACATGGACAAGCTGCTCCCTATCATCGAAGATGGCCAGAGCGACTCCGCTGTATTCGACAACGGTCTCGAGCTGCTATTCCAAACCGGACGCTCTCTCCCGCACTCGATCATGATGATGATTCCCGAGGCTTGGGAGAAGCACGAGTCCATGCCTCAGGACAAAAAGGACTTCTACCGCTACCACGGCTGTCTGATGGAGCCTTGGGACGGGCCGGCTTCGATCGCGTTCAGCGACGGCCGCCACATCGGCGCGGTACTCGACCGAAACGGCTTGCGCCCGTCCCGTTATCTGGTGACTCGCGACGGCCTCGTCGTCATGGCTTCGGAAACGGGCGTGCTCGATATTCCGGCCCGCGACGTGGTGCTCAAGGACCGCTTGCAGCCGGGACGCATGTTCTACGTCGACTTGATCGAGCAACGGATCCTCGAAGACTCCGAGGTCAAGCACACGCTTGCCAACAAGGCGCCCTACGGAGTCTGGCTGCGCGACAACCTGGTCGAGCTCTCCCAGCTGCCGCAACCAAGGACGATCGCAAAGACGATCGCCGGCGAGGAACTGATCCACTGGCAGAAACTGTTCGGATTCACGCTGGAAGATCTGCGTGTTCTGCTGACTCCGATGGCCCTCAACGGCCAGGAGCCGGTCGGATCGATGGGTACCGACACGCCGCTTGCCGTGCTGTCGAACCAGCCTCAGCTTCTCTACAACTACTTCAAGCAACTGTTCGCGCAGGTGACGAATCCCGCGATCGACCCGATCCGCGAGGAACTCGTCATGAGCCTGCAACTAGCGCTCGGCCGTCAGTCGAACCTGTTCGACGCGACTCCGGAGCACTGCCGGCAGGTCGCCGTCGAACAACCGATTCTGACGAACTCGGAACTCGCGCAGCTGCGCGAAATCGATGCCCGCGGCATTTGCAGCACCACGATCCCGATGCTGTTCGCGGCCGACGGCGAGGGACCGGCGCTCGAGCAAGCGATCGAGGAGTTGTGCCGCGGCGCGCGAGAAGCCGTCGAGCAAGGCTGTCAGATTCTCATTCTCTCGGATCGCGAAGCAGACGAGCGGCACGCGGCAATTCCGGCCCTTCTGGCAACCGGCGCAGTACACCACGAACTCATTCGCTCAGGCCTGAGGACGCGCGTGGGGCTGGTCGTTGAGTCGGCTGAGCCGCGTGAGATCATGCACTTCTGCCTCTTGCTCGGGTACGGCGCCAGTGCGGTCAATCCTTACCTCGCACTCGACACCCTGGTCGATCTGGCCGGACACGGAGATCTCCACGGGCACACGGCCGACGAAGCGATCGCGGGTTACGTCAAGGCGGTCGGCAAAGGCCTGCTCAAGACGATGTCAAAAATGGGCATATCGACCTTGGCCAGCTACCGCGGCGCCCAAATCTTCGAAGCGATCGGTCTCGGGCAAGAAGTCATCGACCGCTGCTTCACCGGGACCGCCTCGCGCGTCGGCGGCATCGGATTCGACGTCATCGCCCGAGAGGCGGGAGCGCGTCACCACCGGGCGTTTCGTCCCGAACTGCCCGACGAGCACCCACTCGATTCCGGCGGGCAGTACCAGTGGCGGCGGCGTGGCGAGTTCCATCTGTTCAACCCGCAGACCGTTGCCAAACTGCAGCAAGCCGTACGAACGGGGGACTACGCGACCTACAAGAAGTACGCTCGCATGGTCAACGACCAGGAGCGAAACCTGTGTACCATACGCAGCCTGTTTCGACTCAAGTCGGGCGAGCCGTCGATTCCGATCGAAGAAGTCGAGCCGGCGACGGAAATCGTCAAACGTTTCAAGACCGGCGCGATGTCCTTCGGTTCGATCAGCAAGGAAGCGCACGAGAACCTCGCCATCGCAATGAACCGCATCGGCGGCAAGTCGAACACCGGCGAAGGCGGCGAAGACCCGGCACGGTTTGAGCGCGATGCCAACGGCGACTGGCGCCGCAGCGCGATCAAGCAAGTCGCTTCGGGCCGATTCGGCGTAACCATCAACTACCTGGTCAACTCCGACGAGATCCAGATCAAGATCGCGCAGGGCGCCAAGCCCGGCGAGGGCGGGCAATTGCCCGGCCACAAGGTAAACGAGGTCATCGCCAAGACGCGCTACTCGACGCCCGGCGTCGGACTGATCTCGCCGCCGCCGCACCACGACATTTACTCGATCGAGGATCTCGCGCAGTTGATCCACGACCTCAAGAACGCCAATCCGCGGGCGCGGATCAGCGTCAAGCTGGTCTCCGAAGTCGGCGTCGGCACGATCGCCGCCGGCGTCTCCAAGGCCAAAGCCGACGTCGTGCTGATCAGCGGGTTCGACGGCGGCACCGGTGCATCTCCTCTCAGCTCGATCAAGCACGCCGGCATTCCTTGGGAACTCGGCCTGGCAGAAACCCAACAGGTGCTGGTCGAGAACGACTTGAGGAGCCGCATTCGCGTCGAGACGGACGGGCAACTCAAGACCGGCCGTGACGTGGCGATCGCAGCCCTGCTCGGCGCCGACGAGTTCGGCTTTGCCACTGCGGCACTGGTCTCGTCGGGCTGCATCATGATGCGCAAGTGCCATCTTAATACCTGCCCGGTCGGCATTGCCACGCAGGACGAGAGCCTGCGCAAACGTTTCGACGGCAGACCGGAGCACGTCGTCAACTTCATGATGTTCGTCGCCGAAGAACTGCGCGAGATCATGGCCGAGATGGGCTTCCGCACGGTGCAGGAAATGACCGGCCGCGCCGATCGCATCGAAGTCGCCGGCGCCGCGGATCATTGGAAAGCACGTAACTTGGATTTCGCGCGACTGTTACAGCGGCCGCAGGTGGACGAGCACGTCGGCATCAGCGGCACCGGCAGCCAGGACCACGGCCTCGAGGACGCGCTCGACCTGCGCTTGATCGAACTCGCCGAGCCGGCGCTCGAAAGACGGCAACCGGTCGAGATCGCCCTGCCGATTCAGAATACCAACCGCACGGTGTGCACGATGCTTTCGAGCGAGCTGACGCGTCGGCACGGGGAGCGTGGGCTGCCACCGTATACGATCCGAATCAACTTTGACGGCTCGGCGGGACAGAGTTTCGCGGCCTTCCTAGCCTCCGGTATCGCGGTTCGCCTGACCGGCGACGCCAACGACTATTTCTGCAAAGGAATGACCGGAGGACAGGTCGTCATCTGCCCGCCGGCCGACGCCGGCTATGTCGCCGAGGAGAACATCATCATCGGCAACGTGTCGCTCTACGGAGCGACCGGCGGTGAAGTGTTCATCCGCGGGCGCGCCGGCGAGCGTTTCTGCGTGCGAAACAGTGGAGCGACGGCAGTGGTCGAAGGCGTCGGCGACCACGGCTGCGAATACATGACCCGCGGCATCGTCGTCGTACTGGGTCCCCAGGGCCGAAACTTCGCCGCAGGTATGAGCGGCGGTGTTGCCTACGTGTTCGACGAAGACGGGAGTTTCGCGACGCGATGCAACCGCGGCATGGTTGAACTGTTCCCCTTGGAATCGGACGACGACCGCGACACCGTGCGCCACCTTCTGCAGCGTCATCACCAGTACACCGACAGCCCGGTCGCCAAGATACTGCTCGAGGACTGGCCCGCCGCCTGTCAGCGATTCGTCAAAGTCTTCCCAACGGAATACAGAAAGGTGCTCGAAAAGATGCATCTCGACACCGACACCATTCGTCTCGCTTCGGTCTGAAAGGCACACGGGCGGTAGTCGCTAAGAAGATGGGAAAGATCACTGGATTCATGGAGTACCGGCGCGAATTGCCGGACAAGCAACCGGCGGAGGAGCGGTTGCGGCACTACCATGAGTTCGAAGCAGCGCTGCCACCGAACCGTCTGGAGAAGCAGGGCGCGCGCTGTATGGACTGTGGCGTGCCCTTCTGCCACAACGGCTGCCCTCTGGGAAACGTCATCCCGGACTGGAACGATCTCGTCTACCGCGGCCACTGGCGTGACGCGATCGAAGCACTGCACGCAACCAACAACTTTCCCGAGTTTACCGGTCGCATCTGTCCGGCTCCCTGCGAGCAGGCCTGCGTTCTGAATATCAACGACGACCCGGTGACGATCAAACTGATCGAGCGGAGCATCATCGACCGCGCCTGGCAGGACGGCACGGTGGCGCCTTGCGCGCCCGCGCGAGAGACCGGCAAGGCCGTCGCCGTCGTCGGTTCCGGCCCCGCCGGCCTAGCCTGCGCGCAGCAACTCCGGCGCGCGGGACACGCGGTCACCGTGTTCGAGCGAGCCGACCGCATCGGCGGACTTCTGCGCTACGGTATCCCCGACTTCAAACTCGAGAAAAGCCTGATCGATCGCCGCACCGCACAAATGGAGGCCGAAGGCGTTCATTTTCAAACCGGCGTGCGTGCCGGCATCGACCTGCCTACGGAGCAGCTTCGCCGGGACTTCGACGCGATCGTCCTCGCCTGCGGCTCGACGCGGCCCCGCGACCTTGCGGTCGAAGGACGCGAGCTGGCCGGCGTACATTTCGCGGTGGAGTTTCTTTCTCAGCAGAACAAGCGGGTCGCGGGCGATACGATCGATGCGGCGCAAGCAATATCCGCCGACGGCAAGAACGTCATCGTCATCGGCGGTGGCGACACCGGCTCGGACTGCATCGGCACGTCGAACCGGCAGGGAGCCCAGAGCGTCGTTCAGTTGGAAATCCTGCCACGGCCGCCAAAGCAACGTACGGCGGAGATGCACTGGCCCTACTGGCCGGCGGTCTATCGTACGTCGACCTCTCATGAAGAAGGCGCCGAGCGAATCTTCTCGGTGGCCACGAAACGCCTGAGTGGTGAGGACGGGCAAGTGACCGCCCTGCATGGAGTCGAAGTAGACTGGCAGCGAGATGCTGACGGACGCATGCAGATGCGCGAGAAGGAAGGTAGTGCGTTCGAGTTGCCGGCGGACCTCGTGCTGTTGGCCACGGGCTTCGTCGGTCCGGAAACCGGCGGCGTGATCGAAGATCTCGGACTGCGGCTCGACGAGCGTGGCAGTATCGCCTGCAATGAACACTACCACAGTTCTACCGAGGCGGTCTTTTCCTGCGGTGATGCTCGGCGCGGCCAATCCCTGGTTGTCTGGGCGATTTGGGAAGGCCGCGAGTGCGCCTACCACGTCGACAGCTTTCTCATGGGGAGCAGCGAACTGCCAACTTCACCGGCCGGCCCGGAAACCGGCGGACGTCCGATCTGACCGCGGCGCCGGCTACCCTCGTGTTATGATGGAGTGTTCCTCGCCCGCGGCGCGAAGTCGCGCTGGCAGCGGGCCGCGTTTGAAGATGGTCGCAGCGGACAACAAACAGCGTCTCGATGCGGATGGACTGCTCGCATTCTACGAGCGCGCCGGCTTCGCCGTGCATCGCAGCGACAACGCCTGGTGGTACCAGGCCGGCCCCCGATTCTTGCTCGCGGTACCGCCGCACCGAGCAATCACGCTGCCCTCCGAGGAGGTTCGCAGGGTGCTGCGCGCCACCGGAGCGTTCGGGCTTCGCTACGTCGCGGCAGACAACCAGAAGGGCCTGGCAAGCTGGCGCGTGGTGCTGGATCAGCCGGATTACGACTTGTCCAAGCTGTCCGCGAATACGCGAAGCAAGGTCCGCCGGGGCCTCAAGCAGAACGTCATTCGGCGCGTCAGCGGAGCCGAGCTGAAGCGCTGCGGAGAACAGGCCTTTCGCGACACCGTCGACCGCCAAGGTCGCGGCGGCCGCTACGGACTCGAGCGCTGGCACCGTCTTCTCGACGCGGCCGACGCCACGCCCGGCATCGAGATTTGGGGTGCTTGGAACGGCGAGCGACTGGCGGCCTATCTGCTCATCATGGTATTCGACGATGCGTGTGAGTTTTACGAAGCACGGTCGCGCAACGACACATTACGAAGCTACCCGAACAACGCGTTGATCTACCACGTTGCGCGCGAGCTTCTCCGTGAGCGAGCGATTCCGCGCATCTCGTTCGGCATCGAAGGGCTCGAAGAACTCGACAGCCTCGACGAGTTCAAGCGCACGATGGGATTCGAGAGGGAACCGATCGTACAACGCGCGGTGTTTCATCCCCTGCTACAGACGGTCCTCGCGCAAAGACCGATCCGCACACTGGTCGGCCGGCTTGCCGATCACGCCGGCCCGGTGTCGCTGTGGCGCCGAGTACACAGCCTCACGCGTATGGCAGATTTCGAGAGCAATTGAGCCATGGCGCAACCGACGGCGTTTGTCTTCCCCGACAACCAGGCAGCGCTAGCCGTAAGCCGAGAACTCGGGACTGCGGGCGTTCCGGTAGTCGTACTCTCGAGCGACAAAGGCCCGGCAGCGCACTCGCGCTACAGCCGCTTCGTCGAAACACCCGACCCCTACCGCGACGCCACTGCCTGGGTGTCCAGTCTTTGCGAGCAGGCCGCGGCACAGACGACGGCACCGGTCCTTTTCGCAACGGAAGACGCCACGCTGCTGCTCTGCGACCGACACTACCAGCGGCTGGCAGAGTTCTGCATCTTTCCCCACGCAGCACCCGGGCCGGCCAGCGCATTGCTCGACAAACGAAAGCTCTACGATTGCGCGCGCGCGATCGGGCTCGGCACCCCCGAATGCGCCTACATCGCTGCGGCCGCCGACCTCGACGGTCTCGACTGCGCCGACGACTGGATTGCCAAGCCGGCCTGCCGCTACTGGATCGACGAGGCCGGCCAAGTCCGCACTTTTCTCTCGCTGACCGGCGGCAACAAGGCGATGGCGGGCGATCCACGATCCGATGCGGCGCGCGTCCTGGCGGCCGGTTTCCCCGTGATCCTGCAGGAGCGCGTTGCCGGCGCCTTCGAGGAACTCGTCAGCGTCGGACTCTGTCTCGACCGCGGCGGAAAGATCCTTTCGAGCTTCACCGCGCGCAAGCGCTGCGAATATCCCGAGCCCTTCGGCGACGGGCTGGTGGTCGAAACAATCGCCGATCCCGGCATCGTCGAACCCGCGCGCCGTCTGCTGGTCGAAATGGGCTACTGGGGCATGTGCGATGTCGAGTTCAAGCGCGATCCGCATGACGGCCGCTACAAGCTGCTCGACGCCAATCCCCGCGCGTGGCTGTGGCTCGGCCTAGGCCAGGCGAACGGCGCCCCGCTGGCGCGCATGGCCTACCGCCTTGTCGGTGGCTGCGCGGCGGTAGGCAGCCCGCCCAAATGGGCGGGTGACCACCCCATTTGGGTGTCTCCTAGGGGAACCGCGGCTTTTCTGACCACGCAGTACCGCCCGGCGCGCCACGGCTGGTCCCTCCCCCTGCGCTTGACGGCCGGTGCTCTCGGGACCATTCTAAGAAATCTAAGGACCTTCCAAGACCCTCTCTACCTGCAACCGTCCGCGTGGTACGGTTTACTGGCTGCCGTTGGCCGACGTCTGCGCGCAAAGGCCGCGGGGAGGAGTTTCGAAGGGAAACTGAGGAAACACGGATGACAACGACAAAACAGGACCACTTCGAATGGGAAGCGTCGGGACGCGCCACCTTTGACGGCCACGACCTCGGCGAACTTGCTGACCGTTTTCCCACCCCATTCTACTTGATCTCGAAACCCCAACTGCGCGATAACATCGCTCAGTTCAAGCGCGCTTTTTCGTCGATCGACGGAATGCGCATTTACTATTCCGTCAAGTCGAACTTCGAGAGCATCGTCCTGCGCACATTGGCCGAAGAAGGCTGCGGCGCCGAGATCTCTGGCGCGCTCGACATGGAGCTTGCCCGCCGCGCCGGCATGAAGCCGCAAAACGTCGTCTTTGATGGCCCGTACAAGCCCGCCGAGGATGTCGAAGCGGCGCTCGAATGGGGCATTCATCTGATCGACCTCGAGTCGCTGACGGAAGCCCGTATGGTGAACGACGTCGCCGGTCGCCTCGGACGCAAGGTAAGAGTCGGGCTACGCGTCGATCCGCTACTCTCCAAACCCTATTACGATAAAGTCATCTCGACGTACAAGAAGAAATTCGGCCTGCCGATCGACCAGGCGGTCGAGGCCGCCGCGCAAATCGCGAACCTGCCCAATCTCGAGTTGGTCGGCGTGATGACCCACATCGGCTCGCAGGTCTTTACCCCGAACCGTTACTTGGTCACGCTCGACAAGCTCTTTGATTTGATGAAGCAGTTGGCCGCACGCGGGATTCACATCGAGGAGCTGAACCTCGGCGGCGGTTACCCGGCCCAGAGCATGCGAAACCTGCGGCTCTCGCGGCGTTTCGTGGTCGCCCGCCTGCTCGAGCGGTTCAACCGGATCGAGGTCGACGCCACCTCGATTGACGAGTTCGGTGCGCGAATCTCCGAGCGCTTTCTCAGCCTGTGCCGCAGTACCGGTCTCAAGCCGAGCTTCGGTATCGAGCCGGGCCGCTGCCTGGTAAGCAATGCCGGCATGGTCGTCGGCCGCGTGCTGATCGTCAAAAACGACTGGGTATTTACCGACGTCAGCATCAACAATATCCCGGAAAACCTGTTCTTCTCGGAGTGGCGCCTGGTCTTTCCTGGAGTGCCGCCCGACACCAAAGCCGAGCGCAGCTACAATATCTCGGGCCCGACTCTGGCGACGCAAGACGTGCTCTACTTTCAGCGTGAGGTTCCCACGGCACGCGAGGGCCAAGCGCTTGCGATCCTCGACACCGGCGCTTACAGCATTGCTCGCGCCAACCAATTCACGCGGCCACGCATCGCAGTTTACGGCATCGATGAGAACCGCGAACTGCGTCTCGTACGTCGCGCGGAGAACGTCGAAGACGTTCTATCGATGCAAGTGTGGGACGACGTGCCAGCCGATGAAGCGCCGGCAGACACGGGCGAGAAAAAGGCGGTCGGCCGTTAAGCCGACAAGTCCTCGGCCAAGGCCGCGCTCTGCTCGGCACTGAGTTCGACCCGGGCGGCGAGCCCAGGGTGATCGACGACAATCACCGGGCGCGCACCGCGACGGATCTCGTCGGCAGCAACCTTTCCAAGTGAAAACTTGACGTAGTGTACCGAACTGATGCGTTCATCGGAGCTCTGCCGCATGTCGAAAACGGCGGTCGTCAGAGATTCGCCGACGCGTAGGTGGAGGTGCCGCTCCAGCCCCAGCAACTCGCGCAAGCGCCGGTCGCGCTCGCCCTCGTCGGCATATTCGATCAGTAGCGTAGCCGACAGTTCGTCCTCGCCGGGGACGAGTTCGTTGTAGGTGTCTATCTCGTGACGAATCCCGGCAGGCTCGGTAATGCGCTCGACCCGGATCATCTCCTGGATCTGGTAGAGAACCGTTGCATGGTTCTCGAACAATAGCGTCAGGTGCTCACCGAGCGCGACTCGGCGTGGCGCTTTGATCGCCAAGACGCGCTGGCGAAAAGCCGGCCGTTCGATGGCGTAGTCGTCGAGCGCGAGAATCTCCGATGCATCGACCCGCTTCATGACGCCGACTCCTCGTCCGCCACCGCCTGAGGAAAGCCGTCGGCACGATAAGCGCGCGCCAGCACCTGCACCGGATGCATCGGCCTCACGCCGGTTGCCTGTTCAAACTGAACCGCCGCCAGCGGGCAGTCCGTTGTCATCAGACCGCCGGCCGACAGTTCCTCGAAGGCCGGCTTGCCGATTTCCATCGACGCCTCGAAGTGCTCACGCTTCATCGCCCAGGTGCCGTCGTGGCCGCAGCAGCGGTCGACCAAACGCACGCGGGCCCCGGGAATCGTCTTCATCACGTCGCGCGAGCGAAAGCCGATGTTCTGCGCCTTGAGATGGCAGGGCACGTGATAGGCAATCTCACCGGGGGTACTGGCAAAGTCCGTCGCCAGCCGCTGCTCGCGTTTCAGTTCGAAGAGGTACTCGCAGAGATCCCGGGTCGCGGCGGCAAGCGCCTGCGCCTGTGCGCGCAGGTCCTCCCCAACCAAGTCCGGATACTCCTTCTTGAGCGTGTAAGAACAGGTCGGATTGATCGCCAACACCGGGAGACCGGCATCGACGAAGCGCCCGAGCAACGCGACGTTTTGCCGCGCCCTCTGCTTGGCCGCCTCGACATCGCCGCCGTCGAGGGCCGGCATGCCGCAACAACCCTGCTCAGGCGAAAGCACGCGCAGTCCGCAATGTTCGAGTACTTCGACGGCTGCTTTGCCGACTTCCGGGTTGTTGCAATTGACGAAACAGGTGTGAAACAGCACGACCTCGGCGCGCCCCTGGCCGGCGCGGTCGTCGCGCGCTTTCGCCCACGATTCGAAGGTTTCTTCGGCAAACTCCGGCAACAGTTTGTTTCGGTGGATGCCGAGGCTGCGTTCGGCCATTAGCCGGGGAACCCTGGCGCGATTGACGCGGTTGACCAGCTTGGGGGCGAGCCGAGCCATCGCCGCCAAACGCTCGGGGTCACCGAGAATTCGTTGGCGCAGTCCGACGCCGCGCTTACGCGCCCGTTGCGCGGTGTAGCGCAGCATCAGGCGGGGAAAGTCCAAGTCGAAGGCATGGCCATCGTCGGCCGTGTAGGGACACTTGATGTAACAGAGCTTGCACTGGTAGCAGGCGTCGACCACGGCCTGCGTCTCCTCACCGCTCAACCGACGCACGTCGCCATCATGCCGGTCGACAGCGTCAAAAAGCACCGGGAACGACGGGCATAGGTTGAAGCAAAGACGGCATCCATGGCAGATATCGAACACACGTTCGATCTCACCCGCCAACCCCGCTTCGTCCCAGTAGCGCGGATCGGACGGACTGTAGCAAAGCCCTTCGGTCGGAGTCGCCTTGATCGCTGCCATGATACTACCCCCTGCCGATGGCAAGGCGGCCGCCAGCGCCAAGCCGGCAGCCGCCTTACGGCCCAATGGATGCGCGCGAGGTCTGGTCAGGAAATGGACTTGAGCCCTTCGCTGAAGCGCCCCGCGTGCGACTTCTCGGCTTTCGCCAAGGTCTCGAACCAGTCCGCAATCTCGCTAAAGCCCTCTTCGCGTGCGGTCTTGGCCATGCCCGGGTACATATCGGTGTACTCGTGCGTCTCGCCCGCAACCGCCGCCTTGAGGTTGGTCTCGGTATCGCCAATCGGCAAGTCCGTTGCGGGATCGCCGACCTGCTTCAGATAATCGAGATGGCCGTGTGCGTGGCCGGTCTCGCCTTCCGCGGTGTCACGGAACAAACCGGCGACATCCGGATAGCCCTCGACGTCGGCCTGCTTGGCAAAGTAAAGGTAGCGTCGGTTCGCCTGCGACTCGCCGGCGAACGCCGCCTTCAGATTGTCGTGTGTTTTGGTTCCTTTGAGATCAGCCATGGTGTTCTTTCCTCCCTCGTGTGGTTGTTTCTAGCCTGCCCGGTTCGGGCGGCATGTCCAGGCGACCGACGTCCCAGCTCATGCTGGCCGCCGGCCGCGCGCCTCGCTGCAATCGCGGCAAAGACCCATCAGATTCACGCGCAGGGCGTACACCTCGAACCCGTCGGCGCGCTGCTCGAGCGCGCGACGCCCTGCAAGCGTCGGTAGATTCTCGTCGTAGGTATCACTGACCCGACCGCACCCGGTACAAACCAGGTGGTGGTGCACCGCCCGATTGGCGTCGTAGCGGGCAAAGGAACTGCCCGTTGCAACTTCTTCGATCAGTCCGGCTTCGGCAAACAGCTTGAGATTGCGGTACACCGTCGCCAGCGAAATCCCCCGCCGGCGCCGGCGCACGCGCTCGTGCACTTCATCGGCCGTCGGGTGATCTTCACTGCTCGCCAGCACGGCGTAGATCAGACGTCGTTGCGCGGTGGCGGCAATCCCGGCGCGCCGGCAGGCCTCCGCAAAGTCCGTCAGGGTCTCTCGCTGGGTCTCGACCGCGTGCACTAGTGCGTATAAATATCACTCGCATGCCGCTCTGTCTATGTCAATATTACGGCGTG
>CAZJCO010000007.1:0-20959 GCA_964544375.1 uncultured Myxococcales bacterium | reverse complement strand
TGTTTGTTGCGGCGCTTTTGGTGGGCGCTCTGGTCGTAACGCTGGGGCCCTTGCTGGTTCGAGCCGTCCGAACCTACTGGAGAATGCGCGGTACGCGCTTGGTCACCTGCCCCGAGACCGAACGTACGGTCGCCGTCGACGTCAACGCACGCAAAGCGGCCGCAGACGCGGCCGGTGGTCGACACCACCTGCGACTGCGCGACTGTACCCGTTGGCCCGAACGAGCGGACTGCCCGCAAGGATGCGTTGCGCAAATCGAGTCCGATCCCGAGGGCTGCCTGGTCTGGCGCATTGTACAGGATTGGTACGACGGAAAGGATTGCGTTTACTGCCGCAAGCCGATCAACCCTCACGAGTGGCTCGAGTTCTGGCTCGACCACACGCCGGCTCTGCTCGGCGAAGACGGCGAACCGGCCAAGTGGACCGAGTTGCCGGCCGAGTTGCTTCCGCAACAACTACAGAACAGTCAGCCGATGTGCTGGAACTGTTATGTCACCGAACGATTCCGTCAGGAGCATCCCGACCTCGTGATCGACCGACGGCGCGTCTAGGCTGCGCACTCGCAGGTGTCCTGAACCGTCCCTTCAGCGAGATCGACTCGGCAGGACCACATGAGGCGATCGCTAACATTGATCGTCGGCGCCGGTCCCTACGGAATCGCCCTGGCCTGCGAGCTGAAACGACGGGGACATCCCGTAACCGTGGTCGGCCGTCCGTTCGAACTGTGGCGCAAGCACACGTTGGACGACATGACCCTGCGTTCGAGTTGGGACGCCTCCACCATCTGGACCGCCGACGGGCGCTTTGACGCCGCTCGTTTTCTCGCGGCGCAGAAACGCAAGAACCGGCAAAGGCGTCAGGGAACGCCGCGGATCGACGAATTTCGCCGCTATCTGGATTGGATCGAATCGCAGCTGGATCTCGATCTACTGGTCGATCGCGTAAGCAGGATCGAACGCAGCGATCTCGGCTTTCGTGCTCAACTGGAATCGCGCCGTATCGTTGCCGCAACCACGACGGTTCTGGCAACCGGCCTCGGCGCCGTTCCGGCGTTGCCCCTACAAGCCGCTGCGGTCGGGCCCGCTCGACGGCTACATTCGTGGCAGACCTCGGAGTACTGTCGGCTACGCGAACAGCGCGTACTCGTCGTCGGCGGGGGACAGTCGGCGGCGGAGGCCTGCCTCTGGCTGGCGCGTCACAATCGCGTCGCGTGGGCCGCTGGGCACGCTCCCAGGTTTCGCGACGCTCCGCTGAACGTGCCCTCCCCAGCCTTTCATCTGCTCACGAAGTTGCCGTATGCGGTGGCCTTCTTGTCGCCGGCTTGGCAACGGCGCCTGACACGCGCGGTCACCCGAGCAACCGTACAGACGCAATTACGTAGGCCGCTCGCGTCGATCCGCCGCTTGCCGTGGAACGACACATCGGTGCTCGAGCAACAGGGCGAAGAGATCGTCTACGGTTCGGACGAACGTTTCGACTACGTCGTCTTCGCGACCGGCTATCGCAACACCGTCGCGCAGCTGCCGTTCCTTTCGCAACAGATTCGGCAGGCACTCTCTCAGGGGCCCGAGCCGGCGCTTGGCCGCGACCTCCAGACTCGGGTTGCCGGCCTCTATGTTACGGGGGCACTGGCCGAGACGGTCTACGGGCCGGCGCTGCGTTTCCTGCTCGGCATCCGCGTCGCGACGCAGGCGATCGCGCGCTCTCTCGCCAGGGTTACACCTGTTCGAGCAGAGAATCGTAGAACTTGACGAGGCCCTCGCGCGTCTCGGCCGGCGTATCGAAGTAAGCCATCGCGCTTCGCGGATGCTGGTTGAGCAGTCCGGTGATCATGTAGGGCAGATCGAAGCCCCAGTGCATCGTCTCGCGTAGAGGTTCGATATGCTGCTCGATGCACTCGAGGATCGGTCGCAGCCGGTACTTCGGGTTCTTCAGAAAACCGATCAAGAGCTCGAGCCGGCAGTTGCCCGCGCCACGGCCGAGGCCGGCCATGGTGGCGTCCAAACGGTCCGCGCCTTGGATAATCGCTTCGATCGTGTTGGCATAGGCGAGCTGCTGGTTGTTGTGCGTGTGGATGCCGACGCACTTTCCCGCATCTTCGCAAACCGCCACGTACTTCTTCATGAGCTTTTGGATCTCCTCGGAATAGAAGGCACCAAAGCTGTCGACCAGATAAATCGTGCTGACAGGGCTCTTGGCGAGCACCTCGAGTCCTTCGTCGAGGTCGTGTTCGTTTACCGTCGAAACGGCCATCAAGTTGACCGTCACTTCGTAGCCCTTGTCGTGAGCGTCGTTGATCATATCAACGGCAATCGGAATTTGATGAATGTAGGTCGCGACGCGGATCAGATCGAGCACGCTCTGATCGGACGGCAGGATGTCCTCCTTATAATCGCTCTTTTCGGCATCCGCCATCACGGAGAGCTTGAGCTCGGCGGGATTGTCTCCGACGATTCGCCGCAGGTCTTCCTCATCGCAATGTTTCCACGGACCGAATTTTTCTTTGGGAAACTGACGCTTCGAGTTCTTGTAGCCGAGCTCCATATAGTCGACGCCGGACGCAACACAGCCCTCGTACACCGCCCGAACCACGTCGTCGGTAAAGCGGTGGTCGTTCATCAGCCCACCGTCCCGAATCGTGCAGTCGAGCACCTTGATACCCGGTCTATAAGTCAACCAAGTCCCCCTGTCTTGCGTTGTTCCTTGCTGGCCTGCTTCCGTCATGTCGTCCGTTCCTGGTCTGAATTACGCCGGCGAGTATCCCGCACGCGCACCGGCATCCTACGCTGAACGCGCTCTCCGGTCACACCGTCCCACCAGGCCCCTCACTCGGCAGCGCGCGCCGGACGGCCTCGACCAGGGCCCTCGCATCTTGCTCGATGGCAGTCCAATCTCGCTGCGAGAGCCGACGGTCGGAGAATACGCTGCCGCCGAAGGCCAGGGCCGTGGCGCCTGCGGCCAGGAAGGCTCCGGCGTTGGCGGCCGTCACCCCGCCGCAAGCCAGCAGTTCGACCTCGTCAAATGGTCCTTTGAGCTCCCGGACGTAGTCGGGACCGAAGAACTTCGCGGGAAACAATTTTACCATCGTAGCGCCCGCCGCCCACGCCGCATGCACTTCCTGGGGCGTGAGCGCTCCGGGAAAGACGGGAATGGCACGGCGGCGGCAAGCGCCGACTACCTCGGCAACCAAGTTCGGTAGAACGATGAAAGAAGCACCCGCTTCCAGCGCCTGATCCAAACGGGCGGACGTAACGACGGTACCCGCCCCGACCATCAAGCGTCCACCGGCAGCACGTCGCACAGCCGCAAGCGTCTCGGCGGCAGCCGGCCCGTTCATCGCGACTTCCAAGGTTTCGAGTCCGGCGGCAAGCAGCGCCTCGACCAGCGGCGCGGCGGCTTCGGGACTGCCGCCGCGCAGAATTCCCATCAAAGGGAGTCGCCGAAATCGCTCGACATCCATCAGCAGCACCGCGCCTCTATTTACTACCGGAGCCCGCCGATACCGCCAAGCGCGCCACTCGCCCAGTTGACCGAACGGCGGGATTGCTCACAGTAGGGGCATTCCGCTGCCGGCGGCGCCTTGCGGCAATTGCCATCGGCCGGCACCTTTTGGGGGATTCTCTGTGACTAGCAAACGCTCGGGCATGATATTCGCCGTCCTTTTGGTTCTACTCGCTGGCTGCAACCTGCGTACCGGCCCGGCCGCGACGGCCACGCCGACCACCCCCTCGGAGGGCGGCGCGGTGAGCGATGCCGAGGGCACCGCAACAGACGGCGGCGCGATCACCGGCACGGTCGCCGAGACAATGAACTCGGGAGGATATACGTATCTTCGCGTCGTCGCCGAAAATCGCAGCGTCTGGGCCGCCGCGCCCGAAACGATCGTTCGGGTAGGAGAAAAAGTCCGCCTGCCCAAAGGCATGGCGATGAACAACTTCGCCAGCAAGACCCTGAATCGCTCGTTCGACGTCATCTATTTCATCGGAAGCTTCGAGCGTGTCGAAGGGGACACGCCGCAGCAACAGGTGGCTGCGGCACACGGAGCAATCGCCAAGAAAAAGGAAAGCGCTCCGCTCGATACGTCCGGCATCGTCAAGGCGGACGGCGGCTACACCATCGGCGAGCTGTTCGGCGACAAAGACTCGCTGGCCGGCAAAGAAGTCGCGGTTCGCGGCAAGGTAACAAAGTTCTCGGCGGCGGTGATGGGGAAAAACTGGCTGCATCTGAGCGACGGTACGGGCTCTGAAGGCAGTAACGATCTCACCGTCACGACCGCTGCGGTGGCCGACGTCGGCAGCACCGTACTCGTCCACGGAACGCTGACGGCAAACAAGGACTTCGGCTACGGATACAAGTACGACCTGATCATCGAAGACGCCCAAGTCACGGTCGAATAGCGACCTTAGCCGAGGCTCAACGAAGCAACTGCTCGATCACCTCCAGCAGGCGATGGTGCTTTTGGCTGTCGAGCACCAACACGTCGAGCAGGCTGGCAACCACTTCCGATTCCGTCTTGCTGAGGTCATCGCGCAGCGCCCGGCAGGAATCGATCGTCTCCTGCTCGTGCTGCTTCAAGCGTTCGGTGTAACCCAGCAGGTCACCGGCGTTGCCGGTGGAACTCCTCGCCGCCTTCTCCGCCGCTGCCGGTTTGCGCAGCCAGTCGGCCATCGTGCGCAGCAAGAGGTGGTGCATCTCCTCTTCGGTAAGGATCAGATCGACGGCGAACCCCAAGGGACCTTCGCCCAGGGGCTGCGACAACCGCCGGTACTCCTCGAGGATCCTTCCCTCTTCCTCGACGTGACGGTCGAATGCTTCGGCCAGCGCCCGGCGCTTTTCGTCTTTGGACATCGCGTTCTCCCTCGTTCACTGCCTATTCCAGGTAGGTCTTGATGTAGCGCTCTACCTCGGGCGTCGGTTTCCACCACTTGGAGATACCGAGATCCTCGGCAATTTTGTTGGCCGCCAGATAGCCGGGCCCTCCAAGGACCAAGCCTCCCGGATAGGCCGACGCGCCGCAGACGTAAAGCCCTTCGATCGGCGTCTCGGTACTCGAGCATTCCTGATTCGGGCGGAAACATCCGAGTTGCACGGGACTGTAGTCGCCGTGTTTGATCGAACCGCGGCGCATATTGGGCAGACGGATCTCGATGTCTTCGGGAGTCTCCAAGCGACTGCGAACGATGCCGGCATCGGAGAGGTTGGGCGCCGCCTTCGTCCATTTTGAGAGCATCGCCCCGGCAACCTCGGCCGACGCCTCGTCCCAACCTCCGTCGATACCGTAGGGCGCGTGCATTTGCAGAAACGAGACCTGCTTGCCCGGAACGCGCGACAGGTGCTTGTCAAAAAACGTTTCGCAGGTTGCGTGTCCGCCGATGGCCGAAAGCTCGAGCTTGCCTGCGCTGACGTTGTCCCAGTGGGCCAAAATCTGCTCCGAGCTGTCAAAACCCAGCACCGTCATGAAGCATTCGTTGACCGAAGGATCGTCGCAGGCGTAGCGCGGCTGTTCCTCACTGGCAACGTGCAATGTCGCGAAGCTCCACTTATCGACCTTCCAGCCGTCGACCGCGCTGGCCAGGCCCTCGGGAAGCAGGTCGCGACCGACGAGATCGACGAAAGTCGTCTGAGGGTCGAGGCTCGAAGCAACGACCTTGCCGTGCAGCGTGCGGCCTTCCCACAGCTCGACGCCCGTCACCGCTCCGCCACTGATGTTGATCTTGTTCACCTGCGAGCCGTCGAGAATGGTGCCGCCGTTACCGACGATTTCGCGCGCCAGCGCGCCGGCCAGCTTGTGGGACCCACCGTGGCAGTAGGCCTTGTTCATGCCGCGGTCGAGCAACAACGGAACGAAGAACCCCATGCCGGTCTCGCGAGGGTCGATGCCCCACATGCAGCAGACGTAGAGCAGCAGGCTGCGGACGTGATCATCCTCGAAGTTGTCGGTAATGATATCGAGGGCGCAACGCTCGGTAAGCTCGAGCATTTCCTGGCCGATTTCGGTGCGACCCATCGCCACCGAGATGTCGAGCGGCGAAAGCGGTGGCACGTAGGTCGCGGGCGCGACGATCTCGCTCACGATGCGGCGCCAGCTGCGCATCAGCCGGCCGAAGGCGACGGCATCTTTCGACGAGAACTTGTGGAACGAATCCGTCGTATCTTCGATCATGCGGGTTAGCTGAATCGAGGCGCCGTCGCCGAAGACCATCGCCGTCTGCAGGTTCGGCTTGATCCACACCAGGCCGTGACGCCTAAGATCGAAATCGCGCAGGGCCGGCATGTAGTCGACCATCATGTGGTAGACCGCATGGATGTTGGAATAATATCCCGGATACAGAATCTCTTCCGTCGCCAGTCCGCCGCCGATCTCGTAGCGGCGCTCGACCAGCGCCACCTTGAGGCCCGCACGTGCCAGGTAGGCCGCCGTAATCAGACCGTTGGGACCGGCGCCGATGACGATCACGTCCCACTCGCTCTCGGTCGGAAATTCCGAGAAGAAGCTCTGCGGATGAGGTTGTTCTACTAGTTCTTTGACCATCGTGATTCTCCCCTCTCCGTCGCCTACGAACGCGCCGCCGAGATCTTGCCTTCCTCGGGAATGTACCAAGGCGAGGCGTACCACCAGTCTCCCGGCTCGGCGATGCCGTCTTCGATGAGGATGTGCATCAGGTTGTAGCCGACCGCCATCAAGCAAAGCCCGCCGGGATGCGCTGCCGATTGGTGCGCCAGATACAGCCCCTCGATGTCAGGCACGCGGTAACGCGCCAGCTCGGGTAGCGGACGCTCGTTCCACCATTCGTCACGATCGCAGCGAATCCCGTACCAGGATCCACCGAGCATGCCGGTATTGCGGAACTCCTGTTCGAGCGGACTCTCGCCGATGATCTCGATCAGATTGTCGTCGTCGAGATTCTCGACCACCGCGCTCAGGGCCTGGCGCATGTATTCGTTCCACTTCTCCTTTTCCTTGCCCTTGTCCATCGCGTCCATCCCCTCGACGTTGTACTGAGGGGTCGGCACCATCATCCACAACGGCCCGTTGATCACTCGGCCCGGCCGCGTGCACTGCGGGTTCGTCGGATCGTAGAGCGAGCTGGCGACCATTCCCCACATCGCCTTCTCCGGCGGCAACGTCAGGTTGGTCTGTCGGCCTAGAACGTCACGGACGTTTTCGAAGTACAGCTCGCGATCGTCGGACGGGAAGAAGGTTCCGGTAAACGGATACTGCTCGGCCGGCTGCCGCTGGTACTTGGGCCGGTAACGCAGTTCTTCCTTCGTCAGGAAGTGCGTCATGTAGAGACTGCCGCCCTTGAGACTCAGGTCCTTGATCCGCTGCAAGAACCCTTGGTCGAGGTGCTTCGAGCCGATCATGCTGAGGAAGGTCGGCTTGATATGCGCCGCGCTGATCACTGCCTTGTCGGCCCAGATCTTCTTGGCCGCGACTGTCGCGTCGTCGCGCAGCCGCACGCCGCGGGCACGTCCGTCCTCGATGATGATCTCTTCGACCGGACAGCAGGTACGGAACACCGCACCGTGAGCGATCGCGCAGCGGATGATCGCGTGGTAGTAGCCGTGCATGTTGCCGCGGGCCGCTACCGGCTTGGCCACCGCCGGCGGGAATACCGTGGCAACGCAGTTGAGCGCGGGGATGGCAACGCCTTCCATGTGGCCGTGGGCGCCGGAAACCAGAGCGGTCCAGGCCATATTGACCTTGAACCATTCGGTCTCGCAGTACTCGTCCATCAGGTCGAACATCGTCATCTCGAGCAGCTCGCGCGTCCACATGTCCGGCGCGTGCTGCTTGTAGACCTGCATGTAGGGAATGGTGTGCTCGTTCAGTTCGACGCCGGGCGGATGCGGCGGACACCAGAACGTCGAGCGCATCAGATCCTTGTAGAACGGCGGATCGGAAAGCAGACCGGTGATTTTGGCCCAGCCCATCTTGTCCTTGTCGGTAACCGGCGCCGGGCCGTCGCTGGTGAACAAGTGGCGGTCGGCATCAAACGGCACCGGAACGCGCGGGTCCCAATCCATGCGGAATCCGTAGCGCCACAGCTCCAGTTGTTCCCAGCCGGGAGCCGAACCGCCGTAGTTGGCGATCGCGTGCGGCTGAATGCGCACGCCGGCGAGCGGTTCGCAGGTTTCCTGCGCGCCGCCGCATTCGGGACGTTCTTCGAGTACGCAGACTTTGAGGCCGCACTTGGCCAAGTAGGCCGCCGTCGTCGTGCCGTTGTGCCCCGCGCCGATGATGACGACGTCGTAGCGTTCTTCTTTCGCCATATCCGATCTCCTTTCTTCGCTCGTCCCGCGTTAGCCGCTGTCCGTTACGGCACTAAATAGGTCTCGATGTACCGTTCCATTTCCTTCGTCGGTTTCCACCACTTTTGCACGCCGAGATCTTCGGCCACCTTGGTGGCGCCGAGATAGCCGGGGCCGCCCAATACCAAGCCGCCGGGGTACACCGACACACCGCAGACGTAGAGGCCTTCGATCGGCGTCCGCGTGCTCGAACACTCCTCGTTCGGGCGAAAACACCCCATCTGCAGAGGCGAATAATCGCCGTGCTTGATCGAGCCGCACCGCATGTTCGGAAACCGAATCTCGATCTCCTCTGGATCTTCCATCGAAGTGGCAACGATGCTGTCCGGCGTCAGGTTGGGAGCCGCCTTTTGCCACTTGGCCAACATCGCCTGCTGCACCTCGTCGCGATGAGCCAGCCAGCCGCCCTCGATGCCGTAGGGAGCGTGAATCTGGAACATCGAAACGAACTTGCCGGGGCGGTCGGCCAAGGTGGGATCGAAACGGCTCTCGCAGGTCGAGTGCCCGCCGAAGTTCGTCAAGTCGAGCCGTCCGGCGGCGACGTTTTCCCAATGGGCGATCAATTGATCGACGCTTTCGATGCCGAGAACCGTAGCAAAGGCCTCGCTCGCCCATGGATCGTCGGCCGCGTACTTCGGTGGTTCGTTCGCCGCGATGTGAAGCGTGTTGAAGCTCCACTTGTCCCACTTCCAGCCTTTGACCGCATCGGCGAGTTCGGCCGGTAGCTGGTCCTCGCCCACCATGTCGAGAAAAGTCGTGTGTGGATCGAGGGTCGACATGACGGCTTTGGCCTTCAGTACGCGGCCTTCGTGCGCGATCTGCACGCCGACGGCGCGCCCGCCTTCCATCAGGATCTTCTCTACCGGTGCGGCTTCCAGGATGAGACCGCCGTTTCGTACCAGGGCACGCGCCAGCGCGCCGGCGAACTTGTGCGAACCGCCGTAGCACAGACACTTGTTGATCGCGCGATCGAGCATCAGGGGCACCATGAACCCCAGCCCCGTCTCGTGGGGATCGAGCCCCCACATGCAACTGGCGTAGAGCAGCAGTGTGCGGACTTTCTCGTGCTCGAAGTTCTCCGTGATGATCTCGAGCGGACTCTTCTCGCCGATCTCGAGCATCTCGCGGCCGACCTCGGTCTTTTGCATCGCCATGGTGATGTCGATCGGCGCCATCGGCGGAATGTACGTTGCGGGCGCGATGATGTCGTCGACGATCCGCCGCCAGCGGCGAATCACCTTGCCGAAGTTGATACCGTCTCGTTGCGAGTACTTGAGGAAAGAATCCTTCGTGTCCTGCGCCATCCGGCTAAGCACGATCGAGGCGCCGTCTTCGAAGACCATTGCCGTCTGCGCGTTCGGTTTGATCCAGGTGAGCGCCGGACCGTCGAGATCGAAGTCGCGGATGGCCGGCATGTAGTCGACCATCATGTGGTAGAGCACGTGCGGATTCGACGAGTAGCACGGGTAGAGGTTTTCTTCGGTCGCTAGGCCGCCGCCGGCCTCAAAGCGCCGTTCGCAGACGGCGACGCTCAGTCCCGCCTTGGCGAGGTAGGCGCCGGCGATCAGGCCGTTGGGTCCGCCGCCGATAATGACGACGTCGAACTCGCTCTCTCGCGGAAACTCCTCTTGCATGTGGCCGAAGGGATTGGCGGGATCGTAATTGAACTCGGACGTGTATTTGAAATCTGCCATCGCGCTGCCCCTCGCCTACTCGCCGCGCCTGGCCGAGATCTTGCCGTCCTCGGGAATGTACCAAGGCGAGGCGTACCACCAGGAGCCGGGCTGTGCGATGCCGTCCTCGATCAGGATGTGCATCAAGTTGTAGGGAATCGCCATCAGGCAGAGCGCTCCCGGATGGCCGGAAGTCTGGTGCGCGTGGTACAGCCCCTCGATCGGCGTACGGTAACGTGCCAGCTCGGGAATCGGCCGGTTCGTCCAGAGCTGATCCTCGTCGTGGCGCGAGCCGCACCAGGTACCGCCGATCAAACCGGTATTGCGAAACTCGATGTCGCGGCCGCTCGCGCTCCAGTGATGAATCACGTTGTCGTCGTCGAGCCCATCGACCATCTGACTGAACGCGGCGCGCATGTAGGCGTCCATTTCTTCTTTGTACTTGTCGGGCGCGTCCTCGCCTTCCTTGTGATAGTCGGGAGAAGTTACGGCGACCTCGAACGCGTTGGAAATGTATCCGCGCGTATAGCTCGCCTGACAGTCGGTGGGATCGAAGGACTGCGGCGCCGTCTGTAACCACATCAGACGCTCGGGCGGACCCGTCGGCTGCCCCTTACGGCCGTCGACGTCGGCAACGTTTTCGTAGTAGATCTCGCGCGAATCGCAGGGGAACACGCCGAGGCCCGGTTGGCGGTTGGGTCCGACGCACTTGGCGTCCTCGAGGTCACGGAACTGCGGCTTCATGCGCAGTTGCTGCTTGGTGTGGAAGACCGAGACGTAGAGCGTCTGGTTCTTCAAGCTGATGTCCTTGACCTTCTGGAGGAAACTCGGGTCGAGGTGCTTGGGGCCGACCATCTTGAGGAATGCCTGGTGTACGTCGACCGCGGCGATGACGGCTTTGTTGGCGCGGATCGTACGACCTCCCATCGCCGCGTTCTCGCGCAGGCGCACGCCGACGGCGCGGCCGTCCTCGATGAGAATCTCGTCGACCGGGCAACAGCTTCGAATCACCGCCCCCCGGTGAACCGCCGCGCGCAGGATGGCGTGGAAATAGCCGTGCAAGCCGCCCCGAGGAATGCTGCGATGCCCGGTGTTGGGAAGCGTGAGTAGTTGCACGCAGAGCGCGGCGGGAATCGCGACCCCCTCCCAGTGGCCGGCAGCGCCCGAGGCCCAGGCAGCAAAGGCCATCGCCGTCTTGAAGTGTTCGGTGTCGAGATACTCGTCCATCAGATCGAACATCGTCATCTCGCGCAGTTCGTGCGTCCACATGTCGGGCTGGAACTGCTTGTAGACCTGCATGTAGGGCGTATTTTCGTCGGTGACTTCGACGTTGGCCGGATGCGGCGGACACCAGAAGGTCGCGCGCAACAGATCGCGCGTGAACGGCGGCTGGCCGAGCAGGCCGCCGATCTTGGCCCAGCCCATCTTGTCGCCGTCGGAGATCTCGCGCCATCCGTCCGAGCAAGCCAACGCGGTCACTTCGGTCAGCGGATCGGCCGGATCCCACTCCATGCGAAAGCCGTACTTGTGCAGTTCGAGCTGCTCGAACCCCGGTGCCGGGGAGGCGTACATCAACATGGCGTGCGGATAGATGCGCACTCCGGGGATCGGCTCGACCGTCTCGCAGGCGCCGCCGCATTCCGTTCGCTCTTCGAGCACGCAGACGCTGAGCCCGCATTTGGCCAGGTAAGCAGCCGTGGTCATGCCGTTCGGCCCCCCGCCAATGATGACGACGTCGAATCGTTCGTCCTTGCTCATACCTCTCCTCTTTCGTTTCCCAGCGGGGGACGCGCTTGCTCGATCAAACGGACTGGCCCGAGACGACCCGCTGTTTTCAAACGTACCCCTGCTCGCGCGCCGCCGTTACCATCGCCGGCTCGCTCCACCACTTGTCGATGCCGAAGTCCTCGGCGATCGCGTTCGCGCAGTTGTACCCGGGTCCGAAAATCACCATGCCGCCGGGCGCAACGCTGGCGCCGCCGAGATAGAGGTTGGCGACCGGAGTGCGGTAGTGGGAACACTCCTGGTTGGGACGCAGGAAACCCATCTGCAGGGGATGATAGGCGCCTTGCTTGTAACTGCCGCGCACCATGTTGGGGAACTTGTTTTCGATGTCGGCCGGCGTCGTCAGGTAGCGCCAGAGCACTTTTTCGCCGGCGAGGTTGGGCGCGTAGCGCTCGAGAAGGCCGAGCAGACGTTCGGCGGTCGCCTCGCGCAAATCGTTGCGAAGCCAGCGATCGGCGCCGCCGTCACTGCGCTCGTAGGGCGCCATCTGCGAGATCAGTCCGCTCGCGCGTCCGGCCGGCGCCTGAAACGCATCGTGCACGCTGGGGAAACAGCAATTGAAGCCGGCCGCTGCCGGCAACTCGCCGTCGCCCATCGCGTCCCAGTGCGCCTTGAGTTGGTCGCTGTTTTCGTAACCGAGGACATAGATGAAGGCCCGGTCGAGGTCCGGCTCGGCCTCGGCGGCCGCAAAATGCGGCGGCTCATCGAGCGCCAGGTGCAAGTGGCACAGACTCCAGCTCTCCCACTTCCAGACCCGGATCATCTCGACGAACTCCTCGTCGAGCCGGTCCTCGCCGACGTAGTCGAGGAAAGTTCGATGCGTGTCGATCGTGCTGACGACGGCCTTCGCCGCTTCGATGCGGGTGCCGTCCTCGAGCTCCACCCCCGTGGCTCGGCCGCTTTCGACGAGGATGCGGCGAATGCGCGCGCTCGTGCGGATCTGCCCGCCGTGTTCGAACACGCATTTGAGCAGCGCGTTAGATACCCGGTGGGATCCGCCGGCCACCAAGCGATAGTTCGCCATGCGGTCGAGATAAATCGGAACCATGTAACTGACGCCGGCCTGGGAGTAGTCGAGTCCCCAGTGGCAGGCCATGTAGAGCATCAGCGTACGCACGTGGTCGTTCTCGAAGCGCTCGAAGACAATTTCTTCCGGAGTCTTTTCGGAGTATTCGGCGAGCGTCCGCCCGAGCTCGGTCGCCTCGGCCTTGGCCGCCATCAACGGCGCCGGCTCCATCGCTACGTAAGTCTGCGGCGCCAGAATGCTGCGCATGAGTTCGCCGAACTCGCGTTGCATGTCGCGGTAGCTGGCGGCGTCCTTCTCGGAGAATCGAGCGATCGACGCGCAGCTCTTCTCGACATCGCGGTAGATACAGAGCGCCCGGCCGTCGGCCAGCGGCATCGCCACCTGCAGCTCGGGGAACAGGTGCCGAACGCCGTATTTTCGCTCGAACTCGAGATCCTCGTAGACCGGCGCGTAGTCGGCCATCATCATGTAGACGGCGTGGGTGTTGTGGTAGAAGTCCGGCAGCGTCACCTGTTCGGTTGCCAATCCGCCGCCGGCCTCGAAGCGCCGCTCTAACAGGAGGACCTTCTGCCCGGCCTTGGCAAGGTAGGCGGCCGTCGTCAGGCCGTTGGGGCCGCTGCCGATGATGATGACGTCGTAAGCACTCATCGGGCCTTCTCTCCCGACGAATCCGCTACGCGCTGTTTGACCAAGCGTATTTGCTCCACCAGCGAATCCGGCTCTTCTTTGCCGGCCTGCTCCCACGGTTTGGCCAAGTCGAGATCCTTGGCGATGATCTGGTAGCAGTTGTAGGCCTCGGTCGACCCGGCGTTGGAACCGACGTGCCAGGCGCCGCCGGTGGCGTAGAGATTCTTGATCGGCGTTCGGTGGTTGGCCAATTCGGGCGTCGGACGGTTTTCCTCGGTTTGCGCCGGCGACCGATCGATCCCGGCCATGGTTCCGTTGGGCGCCAGGTTTTTCATGCGGCAATGATCGAACGCGGTATTGGTATCGACGCCGATCACGTTGTCCCAGGTCATGTTGGGCGCGTAATCCTGCCAAATCGTGACCAGCTCGTCGGCGTAGCGCTTCTTGATGTCGAGCCACTCGCGCTCGCTGAACGCCTTGGCCGGCGGCGCCAACTGTTCGTTCTGCACGACGTGTTTGCCCGGCGGCGCAAAACTCGGATCGACCAGGCTGTGGCAGCCTACCGTCGGCGCGTAATCGTCGAGCGGTGGAAACTTGTGCAGCCTCTGGTAGAGGCACTCGCGTGCGATGTGCATCGGATCGGGATCCGGCTGAAGGCCCAGCCACTGGCACTCGTGGATGTCGGGGTTGAAGGCTTCGGCCTTGTAAACCGGGGCATCGTGAACCGCGAAGCTGTACCACATGAGGCAGCCGAAGGTGTCCTGCAGCAACCGCACCCGTTTCTTTGTGGTGTCGTCGACGTTTTCCTCTCCGATCAAATCGAAGATCAACTGATGTGGAGAAAGCGTGCTCACAACCAGCTTGCGTGCGGCGATTTCGCTTCCGTCGGCCAGGCGGATGCCCGTCGCCGCGCCGCCCTCGATGATCGCTCGCTCGACTTCGACGTTGGTGAAGAACGAACACCCCCGCTGGACCAAGATCTGATGCGCGGCGTGGGCGATCTGATGCGTACCGCCGCGGTTGAAGCCGATCGTCGGCAGCGTAGCCGCCATGCCCATCGTCATCATGCCCAAGCCGGAGTCGTTGATGTCGATCACCGAGGAGACGGCGAAACGCAGAATACACGATTGCAGCTCGGGACTCTCGAACCATTCTTGCGCCGAGCGCAGACTGCTGGCTTTAAAGGTCAGCGTATCCGGCATGAATCCGGCTTCCATGATCTTGGGGAACAAATCGGCCTGCCGTCCGACGACGTCGCCCGAACCACGGTCCTCGGCCGGCTTGAACAAGGTATCGACCGTTACCCGCAGGTACTCGTCGCTCTCGGCGACCGACCAGAGACGGCGCCAGGTATCGGCATCCTTCTCCGAGAAGCGCGCGATCTCGGCGGCCGAGCGGTCCTGCGAAGGATCGTGCTTGTAGCTGTAGATCGCCAGGCAGTTGTCCTTGTCGCGAAAGACGAAGCCATCGCTGCAGGTGTGCTGGTCCCAGCGAGCGCCGTAATCCCAAAACTCGGGGAAGTCGCGCCAGATCGGCGCGTAGTACCAGGGCAGAATGATGTTGGCGTGGGTGTTGCCGCGAAAACCGGGCGCGGCGATCTCCTCGGTCGCCAGACAGCCGCCGATCTCGTGACGGCGCTCGAAGATGCCGACCGACATGCCGCCGTACTCGATCAGATAGAGCGCCAACAAGAGGGCCTTGTTGCCTCCTCCGACGATGACCGCGTCGAATGTCTGGTCTGCCATACGCGCGCCTACCGGTCAGAACTCTCCAGGATGCTCGGGTTTCTTGAACCAGCAGCGAGGATTGAGCAGAAACGCCAGAGCCGAGCGGGTCAGCAGCACCCTGAGTACTTGCCGGATGTCCTTGTGGGAAACGCCGCCGCGGATCTTCCAGCGCACCGGTTCGGTCGTCTGCATCTCCATGATGATGTAGTCACCCTGGCGCTTGATGCTGGTGATATGGGCCGTGAGTTCGGCCTTACCCAGGCCCGTTGATCGGAAAAGCATCCCCGTACTACCCCCTCTGCTGCGCTGCAGTCAGGACAGCAACAAGCCGCTGGATCATTGCGCGGCCTAATGCAGAACCTGCCAGGGAAGAAGCCTGCGCGATACGAGGAGCACCGCGCAGCGGCATTGGTGTCGGCTCTGCGGGCGACACGATAGCGCCCCTTTGGGCCTGTTGGGCGGCGACAAGAACAGCCACTCGGCACCTCCGTACCGGGCGGCAGTCGGGCATACAAACAAACGTTCGTTTGTTTGTACACCGCCTCGGCAGGCCTGTCAATATCATTGCGAACCGCGGCGCCTGCAGGCGGCAGCGGCCTAGGAACAGGCAGCCGTCAGCCGTATATAATGAGGGGACAATGCGGGGGCCGTGCGCGACACGGACCCCCAACGGGGGAAACCATGAGCCCAAGCCCGGTCCAACGCTGGCACGAGCTTCTCGAAACCCAGGAGCTTTCGCGCCTCGACGACATCCTCGCCGACGACGTTGTCTTCCACTCTCCCGTTCTGCACACGCCTCAGAAAGGGAAAGACACGACGACCATGTACCTCACGGCTGCCTACCACGTGCTGCTCGGGTCGGGATTCACTTACGTGCGCGAGGTTGTCGACGACAGCAACGGCGTCTTCGAATTCACCGCCGAGATCGGCGGCATTCACATCAACGGCGTCGACATGATCCACTGGAACACGGACGGCCGAATCGACGATTTCAAAGTCATGATCCGCCCTCTCAAAGCCGTCAACCTGCTGCACGGCATGATGAAGGAAATGATCCAGCAGCTCGCAGGCTCCTGATTCCCTGGCCGCCTGCGGGCGTCGAAGTCGACACGCGGCGACGCATCGTCGTCACCAACGCATATAGCTCTACCGAAGGTTGTTCCCGCCACCCGGTTTGCCGGCAGCACACTCAGCTGCAACCCGCTGGTCGGGCTTCCAAAGGCTGATATTGCGAACTTTGATCCGACCTTCCTAGGCTGCCGGCCTGTCAGGCAGCATGCATCTCTTCCCTGCCCGATCTGATTGGCACGCTCCTGGCTACGTCGCTTCGCGGTGACGCCATGGCCCTTCCCGTTCGGTGGAAGCCATGGCGTCGTCATTTTCGCGCCGCACGATTCGAAAAGGCGCGGGCGGAGGCAATAGACGATGACAGCGTTCGATTTTTCAAATCGCCGATTCAAGGTCGCCGTGCTCGGCGCGACCGCCTTCCTTTTCTTGGCCGCCCTGACGAGTTTCGTCTGGGCGTCATCGGGCAATAGCGGGCCACCGGTCATGAGCCTGACGTCCAACGTCTACGCGGTGTGCAGTCCGCCAGGCCTGCAATTCGAACTCGAGATCTGCAACACCGGCACTTCCCCGCTCGAACAGGTCGAGCTGGATGAAGAGCTGCCCGACGGTATGGTCTTGGTTCCCGGAACGATGACGGGCGCCGGACCCTGCGTCGAAACCGAGGTCGAAGCCCACGAGTGTCCCTGCGAAGGCGGCGTAACCTACCTGAAGCTGCGCTACGTGGGGGAACAGTGCGCGCAAGTCACCGTCACGGACGACGATCTGATTTTATTCGGCCCGGGCCAGTTATGTCCCGGGGACCCTCCGTTCGAGCTCTCCGGAACGCGCAGCGACGGACGATTTCTAAAGAACAATCTGATTCTCAGCGTCGACGGCGTCGACACCGTGATTCACGAGTCTTGCTCCAAACCGATCGGCGTAGGATCGGTCTTCGGCCCGTTCGAAGTCGCGGCGATGACCTCTCGCAACGGCGGAAGCTTCGTTGCCCCGTGCGTGCCCCCTCCGCCGGCATGCCCGTGCAAAGGCGGCGTCACGAGCCTCGATCTGCAGTTCAACGGGAGCGACGCCACCGCCGTCACCGTAACCGACAAAGGCAACACGATTTTCGCCAGCGTCCTCAACAGCGGCGACGTTTTCAACCTCGCGGGTTCGCGTGCTGACGGGCGCTTTGAGAAGAACAACCTGATCCTGAACGCCGACGACGAGGATACGACGATCCATGTGTCGTGCTCGCAGCCGATCGGCATCGGCTCGGTGTTCGGACCGTTTACCGTGCAGGCGTTTTCGTCGCGAGACGGCGGCGCCTACCTCGCCCCCTGCGATGGCAGCGAAGTCGGCGCCAGCGATAGCGACGACGACAGCGACGACGATAGCGACAGCGACGGAGAAGAAGTCGAAGTTTGCGCCACCGCGACGATCGCTCCCGGCGCATGCAGCGTCGTGAGCTACATCGCGACGTTCGATCCGGCTGCCTGCGACGGCGTCAAGATCGAGGCAAAGACCGCCGACGGCGCTCCGCTCGGCAAGCTGATCGAGGCCAAGGTAAAGGGCGACATGTGCTACGGACAAGCGATCAACGAGGCCTTGGTTGCCGCTTGTCAGGACTGTGGCGCGCCTCCCACGGGCTCCCTGTGCGGCCTGGAGACGGGCGTGTGCCCGACACCCGAACAGTTCCAGTGCCTGGTCGATCTCGACACCCAACTGTCGCAGGAGTGGTTGATCTACGACAACCAGTGTTGGGATCCGACGTGCTCCTGCTTCATCGGCGGCTAACCCAGCCACGCGGTAGCGGCTGGAATCGGCCGAGCCTTGCGCCGACTCCAGCCGCCGCCGTGCCCCCACTCACCGGCGGCGGCCGCCGCGGTGCAATAACCGGCAAGTCGCGATAGAAGAACCCGTGCTGACTGTGCGGCGTTCGCTCGTGTCTTTCCTCCTGCTGATCGCCTTGACCTCGCTGGCGGCGCTTTGGTTCGTCGTCCTGCCCGGCCTGCTCGGTCCCTACTGGAGGCTTCCGCCCGCGCCCGACGCTCAGATCTTCCGCGGCAGCAGCATCCTCACGATGGATCCGTACAACACGGTCGCCGAAGCCGTCGGTACGCGCGGTGACCGCATCGTCGCGGTCGGCAGCTACGAAGAAGTCCGGCGCGCGATGCCCGCGGGGACCCCGGTCGAAGAGCTCGGCGGCGGCGCGCTACTTCCAGGTTTCATCGAAGCCCACGGGCATTTTCCGGGAGCCGGGCTCGACGCCGTCGCCGCGGATTTAAACGCCCCTCCAATCGGCGACGTCGGCACCATCGCCGAACTGATCGAGCGCATGAAGGCCATGGAGGCAACGACCGGCAACGCCTCGTCGAGGTCATGGCTGCTCGGCTTCGGCTACGACGATACGCTGCTTGCCGAGCGCAGGCACCCCACGCGCGCGGAGTTGGACCGCGTTTCGACCGAGCGGCCTATCTTTGTCATGCACGTCTCCGCGCATATGGGAGTCGTGAACTCCGCGGCGCTCAAAGAACTGGGGATCGGACCGGACACACTGCCTCCCGCCGGAGGCGAGATCGTTCGCGATCCGGCCAGCGGACGCGCAACCGGCCTGCTTCGAGAAAACGCGGTCTATCAAGCGAGGAGCCGCGCCCTCGACTTCGGATGGCGTCAGCAGCTCGCGATTCTCCGCCGGGCGACCGACAAGTACGTGCGCGCGGGCGTAACGACCGCACAAAACGGTCTAGCCTCGGAGGCACATTTGCGAGGCACCGCCTCGGCGATCCGCTTGGGCATGCTGCCGCTACGCGTGGTCGCCTGGCCCGACTGGGAAACCCACGAGGCAATTCGCACGGGGCGGTTGAGCATTGCAAGCGCGCCCCTACTCATCATCGGCGCTACCAAGCTGATCGCCGACGGGTCGATCCAAGGATACACCGGCTATCTCACCGAGCCCTACTTCGTTCAGCCCCGCGCGACGCTCGGTAGCCAAGCATCCCATGCACAAGGGTCGCCTTGGCGCGGCTACCCGACGTTGGACGCACAGACGCTTTCCGCTCGGCTCGCGCAGCTTTATCGCCAAGGCGAGCAAGTAGCGGTTCACGCCAACGGCGATGCCGCGATCGATATGGTCCTGGATGCGGTCGAAGCCGCCGCACGGACCGCGCCTCGCAAAGACCCTCGAACGATCTTGATCCACGCCCAGATGATTCGGCCGGACCAGATTCGCCGCGCCCAACGTCTCGGTATCACGCCGAGCTTCTTCGTCGCCCACACCTGGTATTGGGGCGACCGGCATTACGAGATCTTCCTTGGCCCCGAGCGCGCCGAGCACATCAGCCCGCTGGCGAGCGCCGACGCCGCCGGTCTTCGATACACGATTCATCAAGACACGCCCGTGGTGCCGATCGATCCTTTGCTCTCGGTGTGGACGGCCGTCGCGCGCCAAACGACCTCCGGTCGCATCCTAGGCGAGCGCGAGCGCGTCGACGTCACGCGCGCGCTTCGCGCCACCACGATCGATGCGGCTTGGCAGATGCGCCTCGAAGACCGTCTCGGTTCTGTCGAGCCCGGCAAACTCGCCGACTTCGTCCTGCTCGATCGCGATCCGCGCGCCGACCCCGAGCGCCTACGCGATCTGCGCGTGCTGGCAACCTGGGTCGGCGGCCGCAAGATCTACGACGCGCGGTCTGCCAACTGACAGGCAAGCGCCCGCGGCCGGAGCCGCTCCCCGTCGTTTGGATCGAGAGCGCGCCCGGCAAGATTCGAACTTGCGACCCCCAGATTCGTAGTCTGGTGCTCTATCCAGCTGAGCTACGGGCGCGTAGGAAGGTCCAAGTCGGCGCGATCCTCACTGATCTTCTCGCGCCGGATGCCGGCATGATAGCCACGCAGGATCGACGCGGCAAGCTGCTCGCCGCTTACCAGGTCTCGCCCGGTTTCATGGCGCCGAAGCAATCGGGGTGAAAGCGCAGAGATTCGAGAACGTCGATCATCTCGTTGGTCGCGCCGGGCGGATTGCCAAGATCGGTCGTCGCCCAGTCGAGCGAGAGCACCCAGGGATCGACCCACAGGCTATTGATCACGTGGCGCTGGTCGGCCGGCGCCTCCACCCGGGCTCCCGTACGTTTGCCGCCGTGGCCCTCCCAGCCCCATTGGGCCCACACGCCGTTGGCGTCCTCGGCGATCTTGGGCGGATGATTGACGAGGAAATCGAACATCGGACGAACGTAGTCGAGTTCGTAGCCGACGAAGGCCCGCAAGGCCTGTTCCTGCGACATGCCCGAGACGGCGAACGAAGCCGTCCCGTTGTTGGTAAGGTACAGGTGCAACACCTGGCTCCCGCGGTGCCATCGCACGTGGTCGCCGGTGGACTCATCCAAGGTCCAACTCGAACCCGCGAGCTGCAGCGAGAAGCACGGCCGCTCCGCCCAGTTATGGACGTAACGGATGCCGCCCGGGACGATCTGCGTGAAGTATGCCGGCGCGTCGTCCGATGCCTTCTGAAAGGTCTGGCTGCAGCCTGCCAGCAAGACGACCACCAGTGGGAGAACCAGCAAACGCTTGGCCATTGGTATTAAGGACTCCCCTAGGTCCACTCCTCTTCAATCCCCCGCCGCGGCTCGCTCCCTCCACCAGCCGCTCGCCTGATGATACATGGCGGAGAGGGAGGGATTCGAACCCTCGGAGGGGGGATCAGCCCCTCACTCGCCTAGCAGGCGGGCACCCTCGGCCCCCCGGTCACCTCTCCTCACAAACAC